>CAMLIF010000114.1 GCA_946479985.1 uncultured Flavobacteriales bacterium | reverse complement strand
GAAAAGGCCTCTGCTCCCACTCGTTCCGGTTGATAAACCAACGGTGACTCCATTAATCATCGGGCTGAAATCACGCGATTCTTCGGCTTTAAGTGCCACTCTGAACGATTCTTCGCGATTCAATCCACAAGTATTGATCCGGTCAAATTCCTTCATAAAAACAGCTTTGTTCACAATCGGGAAATCCGTTATTATTTTCCCCTGATTCATTAGTTCATTATAAAACGGCGAATGTTTCAGTTTTCTCATAAAACGATTGGAGCGTATTCGCTTTACGAAAGTAAATCCGCGCAGAATAAGCCATTTCGTGAATTTCAAACGAATCAGATAGAGCAGTATGCGAAGTTTAAAGGGCATTCAGCTGGTTTTTAGTGCTTAGTAATGGTTTGGTTGACCGGGAACAATGTGTTGGAACCAAAACAACTTCCGGAAAACGTTTGTGAAATGCCTGTAACTTGTGAATACTTTCTTTGTAATCTGACCAGGAATCAAAAAACAGGCGGACAATCGGGTTTGGGAGTTTATTCTCTGTGATTGCACGTAGATCCCAGCAAGCATCAGCAACTAAGAAATATTTTTCCTTTTCCGTTGTTAGCTGAAGTCCCATTTGACCTGCCGCGTGTCCTGGCAATGAAAATAACGTAAGCAACTTATCTCCAAACAAATCATAGTTCTTTCCGAAGTATTCATCTTCTGATTTGACAGCAATATCTTCAATGAATTGCAGTCGTTGTTCAAAATCATCAGGCAGTAATTTCTTCAGAATTCCCTTTGTGACAGCAAAGAAGTCTGAAACTTGTTTCACTTGCATATAAGCTTGTTTCGAGCAGTAGAATGTGGCATTTTTATAATCACGCAATCCGCTGATATGATCGCCGTGAAAATGAGAGATAATCACATGCTTAATGTCATCGGCTGACAAACCCAACAACTGAATGAATTCGGAGGCTTCTTCTTCCGGTTCCAGATAAACTTTCGTGATTTTCGCGTAAAGTTTATTCGGATATTTCTGGGTCGCTTCAAAAAAACGATTGGTATAACCGGTATCAAACAAAATCCAGCCTTTCTCCGGATGTTCAATTAAACCGAAAAGTGCGCCGAATTGAATTTCCGTCCTCGGATCGCCTTTTACAGCGTGACTGGCCTTCGAAGTACAATAGCCGGCATGTGACAAGTACAATTTACAGGTTTTCATTTGCTCTTGTCCATTTAATGAAACTGTCAATTGCTTCGGTTGTACTTACTTTAGGCTCATACCCAAGTAAATCCTTCGCTTTGGAGATATCGAGCGTAAAAGAATGGGCTAATGTTCCAACTCCGTATCTGGTTAAGGCTGGTTCTTCCTTACTTGTAAGTTTCGATTTTAACTCCATAAATGAAGCTACTGCACGCACAACATTTGCACTTATCCGTTTAGAAACCGGTTCGTTTCCCAATGCCTGCAGTACATAATTTATACTCTCCCAAAGTTTGACTGATTCACCGTTTGTAATATTATATGCCTGGTTCAAAGCAGTTTCATTTGCTTTTATTGCAAGGAAAACAGCAGAAGCAACATTATCAACCGAAGTCAGATCAACCACATTTTGCCCGTCGCCGATAATTCGAAGTTTCCCTTCCTGGTAAGCCCTGATTAACCGGGGCATGATAATAGAATCGCCTCTTCCGATCAAAGCCCGCGGCCGCAGAATAATATGTGGAATTTCAGATTCGCGCAGCATTTCTTCTGCCCGAAACTTTGTTTTCGCGTAATTATTCACGAATTGCGCCGGCAAAGGATCCGATTCTTTCACACCTAGCCTGCTTTTCCCGTTGTAATAAATGCTTGGCGTGGAAATGTATATAAACCGGGATATTCCATTTTTCCTTGCTGAATTTATCAAGTTGCGCTGAGTGTCGATATTGGCTTTAATAAATTCGGATTCGCCACCCCAGGGCGATGAAAGAGAAGCTGTATTAATGATAACATCCATATCCTGAACCAATTGATCCACGTACTCTGAATCTTCTAAATCGCCCAGATGATAGGATACTTTCGAATGCTCGATCTTTCTATTGAACTGGAATTTTCTGCATGCTGCTTTAATTGAAGTGATTTCCTCGTTATCCAACAAACTTTCAAGTGTCCGATAGCCCAAAAACCCAGTAGCACCAGTTAATAATACGTTCATTTGTGTGTTAGTTTGGTCCAAATTTAGAGCACAAAATAGGAAAACAGTTGCGATAATCCGTACTCGTTATTTTTAATGTCCAAAAAAACAACGCGTTACATTTGGAAGAATTATTACGGAATTGAAAGCATGCGCCTGATCTTAGTAGAAACGCTGTCTGAATAGTACAAATTTGCACAAATATGCTCTTTATCGACAGTATAAAATTCCTTCGGCTGATTTGCCAATGCCGCAAGTTTTTCGCCCATGAAATAGGGAATTACCTCATCTTCTTTGCTGTGAATGATCAAAACCGGTTTATGGAATTTTTTGATGGATTTCTTCGCACTATACATTTCCCGAACGAAAATTCTTCCAAAAATTCCGGCCGATTCAGCTGCAATATCGTGATGCGAAGAAAAAGCTCCTTCTATGATTAACCCGTCGATTTCATTTTGATGCTGTTCAGCTACAACCGCAGAAACATGTCCGCCTAGCGATTGACCGTATATAACCAGTTTCGTGCCGGCAACTTCCGGTCGTGTTTGAAGATAGGCCAAAGCCGAATTTGCATCGATCAGAACATTTTTACGCGAAGCTTTTCCTTCTGAGAAACCAAAACCACTGTAATCGACCATCAAAATTTGAAATCCATCTTTTACCAGTGGTGCTATTAACGCGATTTGTTCTACCAGAAAACCTGCATTTCCGTGTAAATGAAGAACCGTCACTTTTGCCGGTTGATTTTTCGGTTTCAGAAACCAGCCATTCAGCATATTGCCACTTTCGCTTAAAAAATTGACGCTTTCAATTGTATAATCAACTTCAATAGTTTCTCCTCTCCCATTGAGATAATGCGGTTGATGTGAAATGGTGTCGAATGTAATAACCGTAGTATCAAGTTCAGATGAATAGGTTATTTTTTTTACTCCCAAAGGAGCTTTTGTTGGCTGTAGAAAGAGTTTATTGAAACTACAGGATGCTAACAAACAAGCAAAAACGGAAATGATTATCAGCAGGTTTCTCATAGTTAGTACTTTAAATTCTTGTACAAGGTAAAAGTAGAACTCTAAACGGAGCTAAGGATAGACTCGTGAAATAATAGTACAATTTAACAAACTATTTACCCAGGTTACTACCAATTTGATTTTGCTATCCGTAACTTTGAGCATGAAAAAAATCAAGTATTCCGTCCTCGACCTTTCTATTATTACCAAAGGCGGAAATGCAGCCTCTGCAATAGCAAGAACAGTTGCAGTTGCGCAACAGGCAGAGAAACATGGCTATGAGCGCATTTGGCTTGCCGAGCATCACAACATGCAGTACATAGCGAGTTCGGCAACTTCGGTTTTGATTGGTCACATCGCATCAAAAACAACAAAAATCCGCGTTGGTTCGGGCGGAATTATGCTTCCGAACCATGCGCCATTGGCCATTGCAGAGCAATTCGGAACTTTGGAAACGTTGTATCCCGGAAGGATTGATCTCGGATTGGGAAGAGCTCCGGGAACGGATCAGCAAACAGCTGCAGCATTGAGAAGAAATGATTTGAATACAGCATATCAATTTCCGAACGACGTGAAAGCGCTTCAAACCTATTTCAGCGCAGAAAACAAAACATCAGCGGTTCGTGCATTTCCGGGTGAAGGGCTCGATATTCCGATCTGGATCTTAGGATCGAGTACAGATAGCGCATACTTAGCAGCAGAAATGGGATTGCCCTATGCATTCGCTTCGCATTTCGCCCCGCAACAGTTTAAACAAGCCATTGCGATATACAAACACAATTTTCAACCATCCGAATTTCTGGATAAACCATACATTTTAGCTTGTGTAAATGCAATTGCAGCCGACACTCAGGAAGAAGCCGAATTACTATCTATGAGTTTGTACCAGCTTTTCTCTGGAATTTTGACCGGAAATCGTCAACCGCTCTCTCCTCCTATCCCGAATTTATTGGAAAACTGGCCGCAGGAACTTATTACTGCGATAAAACCCATGCTAGCTTGCACTTTTGTTGGCGATAAGGAAACATTGAGACAGAAAATCGGTCAATTCGTTACTGAAAATGGTGTTGATGAGTTAATGATCTCGGGAAATGTCTACGATGATGCCAAAAGGTTGAAGTCTTATGAGCTATTGGCTGGTGTTTTTCAGGAGATGAATGACTAAGTGTTAACACATAGAAATCATAGTCACATAGTTAGTGATTTACAGTTGCAACGAGCTAGAGAATACATAGAAATGAAAAGTTACTCTCTGCCGGAATCATTGTTGAGTTGAGACGTTTTTTTGGTATCGTTCATGAAAACGTAAACCAAAAGTGAGAGGAATACGCAAATTGTGATGTACCAATAGAAATACGACTCATGGCCTAAATCTTTGAGCCAAAGTGCAACATATTCTGCTGATCCTCCAAAAATGGCAACTGTTAGCGCATACGGTAATCCCACACCCAAAGCTCTTACTTGCGCAGGGAACAATTCTGCTTTTACAACTGCATTGATACTTGTATAGCCACTAACAATGATTAAAGCGGCCATTAGAAGGAAAAACGACGTATAAACAGAATTTGTATGACTCAAAGCTGTGAGTAACGGAACAGTACAGATTGTTCCCAGAACGCCAAAACCAATAAGCAGAGGCCTTCTCCCGATCCGATCGGATAATGCTCCGAAAACAGGTTGTAAACCTGCAAAAATCAATAAACTGATAAACGAAATGAGCGTAGATTCTCCTTTCGACAGATGAACAGTATTCACCAGGAACTTTTGCATGTAAGTTGTATAGGTATAGAATGCAAGCGTTCCACCCAACGTTAATCCAATCACTGTGAAAATTGCTTTTGGATGTTTCATCAATGCTTTCAACGTTCCTTTGCTTTCTTCCTTATCAGCTTTGTGTGATTCAAAAGCCGGAGTTTCCTCCAGGCTTTTCCGCAGGTAAAGCGCTACAATGGAAAGAATAGCTCCGATCACAAAAGGAATTCGCCAGCCCCACTTGTGGAGTTCTTCTTCGGTGAGTAATACTTTTTGTAACAGCAACTGAATTCCAAGAGCGATCAACTGTCCGCCGATTAGTGTTACATATTGAAAGCTTGAATAAAACCCACGGCGGTTCTTTGTAGCCATTTCACTCAAATAAGTAGCTGAAACTCCATATTCGCCTCCAACACTTAATCCCTGGAGCAATCGAGCTAAAAGCAATAAAATTGGTGCAATTATTCCGATTGTTTTATACGTTGGAGTCAAAGCAATCAGCAAAGAACCAAATGACATCAATAAGACAGAAAGTGTCATACTGCGTTTACGACCAACTCTATCGGCAATTCTTCCGAAAATCCAGCCACCGAGCGGACGCATGAGAAAACCAAGTGCAAAAACTCCAGCGGTATTCAATAATTGCGCCGTTGGGTTTGATTCCGGAAAAAACGAGTCTGAAAAGTAGAGTGCAAAAGCGGAATAGGCATACCAGTCATACCACTCAACGAGATTTCCGACTGAACCGCCGACAATGGCTTTTAGCTTTGATTTAGAGATTGATTCAGCTTCCATACTGCAAAATCAATTCTCTTTAGAGTTCCGTATACAAAAATCAATCATATGCTGAACTTCCTTATCCTTTTTTAAAAACGCTTCTATGTTTTTTGCTTTTCGCATAGGTTCTATGACATCAGGGTGGTGTGCAATCATTGTGAGAGCGCACTCATGAATTTCTGCGACTGTTTCAAGGTCGATACTTTTATGTCTGGGTAGTTCCAGTTCTTCCACCACCCGATCATGTACCAGAATTTCTATTATGTCAGCATTATATTCCTCGAATTCATAGTTATCCCGTTTTCTCAATGAATCATCAAATGAATAAGCCGCAATTCCGAATAAACAAAACCCAAAAAAGAGATATACCCAAAATGCAATCTTAAACGGATCGGAAGCGCCCTGTTTCTTAAAAAACGTATACACACCCCAAGAAATGGAACCAAGGACCAAAATCATAGCCAGGGTTCCTGCAATCAAAAAAAGCGGATACTCGCTTCTGGATGCAAGTGGCCTTCTGTTAATTGCTATCATGAAGCCCACAATTACACTTAATGCCAACATTGTAAGAAGCGAAATGATAATTTTCAGTTTTTTCATTTTAGTGTAGTCATTTTAAGAAAACACTCCGAAAATCCTCTGAATGCTTTACTTCGATTTATTTTTCCGCCTAAAGATAAAAAATATTGCTACCACAGAAACCAAAGTTACCGGAACTACAATTCCGATCATCAGTGGCAAAGAGGTTGGTTTCTTTATTGGAAGTCCTTTTATATGATCTTTCAGATTAATTTCAGGAAGCGCTGTCATTACTTCTTCTGCTTTTTTCCGGAAAAGACTATCCGGAATTTCAAATCCAATGGCATCACTTCGCATTTCAAAACGCCAGTCCTGCCCATATTTTTCATCCAGGAAAGCGAAAATGGTTTGGTTGTATGCTTTTTCGTCTTCCAAATATGTAATGTGTTCAAATGCTTGTCTGAAAAACTCTACCTGGTATTTCTTCTGAAGGTCTTTGTCTTTTAAACTATTCAATTCCATCGCAGATTCAATTGCCACACCTGGAAAAAGAATTTTCATTTTATCAGCCTTGATATCCCGTTTTGCTCCTTTCTTGTTGTAATTGGATTCTGTGAGTACCCAAACAAAACCAGTAGGGAGTGTCCAGATTGGCATTATGTCATAATATGGCGGATAAATTATTGGGAGCGGTGTATAACCATCGCGAATTTCAACCGGAAATGGATTGAGTTTGAGGAGATTCGAATCTATCCGTGCAATACTATCCTGAGAGTACAGGAAAACAGAACTTGGAATGAAGGCAATCAGCAGTAGTTTTTTCATAAAAACGGAAACAATTATTTTTAACTGTCACCTCTTACATTCCTGCCAACAAAACGTTCATTTCCCAATAAAAACTGAATTGCTTTTTTTACATTTCGTTCAATACTTACTTCCGTTTTCAAATTCGCGATATACCTGACAATTTCAAGCTTTAAGGATGGTGCCAGACTTTCGAAAACTTCTTTTGCTTCCGAATTTTCTTCCAATGCACGTAAAAGCATTGGATGCGGTTGAATAGTTCGATCGGAAGAATCAAATTGAATAGTTACTTCTATGGTTTCCCCAATTCGTTTCGGTGAATTTTTGAGCATGATCATATTGATATACAATCGCCAATAACCACTATACTTGACCAGGTTTTGTTTGTATGAAACTCCGTTTATCGTTCCTTTTATAGGAATAGCGCCTTTGTTTTTTTTCGCACTTGTAAAAACCTGCTGTAAAATATCATCGGGAACAAACACGAACGGATTGATCCCGATGATTTCTAATTTTACTTTGAATCGGTGCATTTTAGTCAATTCTTATGAGTCAAATTCGCCTTTATCGTCGCGAATGGAGCCATTGATCAATTCTCCCAGAACGTTCAAATCAACGTCCTCTAATTTATTGATATACAAACATCCCATTCCTGTTTTACATTTCCCCAGTTTTGTTAAGGTCTCACGATCACTGATTAATCTATTACTTAGATAAAGCGACAAATTAGCCTTTCGCGGAGCAAAACCAATTCGAAACCAATCAACTTCGCGACCGGATTTACTGACAATATGAACAAGTCCGAAACCAATAAGTCCCTGCCCCCAAAGAACCGGCTCTTCTCCGGTTGCTGTTTTCATCATTTCAAGAATCGCAAAGCTGTCGGCTCGTTTCTGTTCATTATCCAGCTGATCAAGATATTCCTGAACACTTCCCTTTGTGGGTATTGATTTTACTTTTGCTTTCATTTGGCTGTTTGTTTCAGGTAAGCAGTTGTTAACGTTCTTGCCCAATACCGAGGAACCGAATATTTTTCCTGGAGCATTGAGACAGCATCATTAGACTTTTTGTCCTCCGCTTTGAATTCGGTCAAAAGTTCCACCCAGAAGGTAATTGGCTTCCCGGTTTTCTCAATGACTTGTTCGTTGGTTACCTCCCAGTATTCTTTTTTCATAATATCTTTTTTCTTTTTTCACCAATGCAAGGGGATGAATACCCTTGAAACGATGAATCTCCTTGAAAGTTTACACGTTTTTTTCGTCGAGTAAGTCTTCGTTTGATGACTGCGTTTTTTTCGCATTCGGATCTTTCTTTCTGAAGATTGCTGCGGTGATCAAAGCAAACAAAATTCCCATTGGCAGAATTTCCGAGTACGTAATCAGCGCATTGAAAAACGGATTTTGATACATCACTCCAAATTCCTGCATTTCTTTTGTCTGCAATACAATTTCTTTTGCACTCGCTCCGCTTTCTTTCAATTCCCGGAGAACGCAATTTGTGTATACCTCTACGAAATCTGAGCCGGAAGTGTAATAATATATGAGCCAGGAACCAACATAAACCGTTGATGCAATGAGGGCAATAAGCATTCCGATTTTAAAGGCTTTTCCAAATGAAATATACCCGTGGTTGTATTTGTCGCGGTAGTTTTTTACACCAACTACCAGGAATGCATTGGCAATAATCATGGAGGCGTAACCCAGGTACATTCCGTAATCCATGTGCTCATCCATAGGAAGGAACGCGATGGCGATAAAGAACCATGATACTGAAATCAACCCGGAGATTGAACCGAAGACTAAAACATTTCTTTTCATATTATATTATTAATTATGATGCAAAAGTGTTATTACCAGTGATCTATCGGGTCATACTTTCGGGTGATTTTCACCAATTGATATAAAATTACAAAGAAATTATTCCTAAACGCGTTGCCTGCTCAACTGCTTGAGTTCTGCGTTTAACTTCCATTTTCTCGAACAGCCTGGAACTATGTGTTTTAATCGTGTTTAACGAAACGAAGAGTCGTTCGGCGATTTCATTGTTGCTTAAACCTTCAGCTATGAGTTCCAATACTTCCAATTCCCGTTTACTCAAACCAAGTTCATCAATTGCTTCTTGATTCGGAGTGAAATTAATCGATTGATCCACAAAAACTTTTTTTTCCAACACCACCGTTTTTGGTTTCGACAAGTTGATGGCCAGCCAAATTCCCAAAATCATAAATATAACAGCAATAGCTCCTGTATATAATTCCGTTGCGTGGTTCAGCAATACCAAACGGAATTCCAGCCATCGCATCAAAAAGAGCAGGATCGCAAGCGAAAATCCGTAGAGCAGGATCAATTTGTATTTGAAAATGAATCTTGGAACCATATCAGGAACAAAGATAGAGAAATCCCGATTCGCGTGCGCACGCGTTCAAGGGGATTAATCCCCTTGAAGGGATGATCCCCCATGAACTTCGATATCCCGCTCAACCGGTATTTCACTGAGGATTTTCATTCGAAAACTTCCATTTTCATCATATTCCGGTTCCCGTTCACGCTGAATTCCTTTCATTTTCAAGGTTGTATTATTCAACCAACCCTGAATGATTTCATCGTTGTCCAATAATTCGATTTCTGTTATTTCCGGCAACGGAAGTTCCATGGGATTTGAAAAATCGAAAACTTTTATGAAGTATTGACTTCCCCAATAACATCCAATAGTTGCCAATAGTTTTGAATCCGGAGATAAATGAAAACTTGTCCAGATAAATCCGTCTTCGTTTGGTGAATAACTGCTCATTTTACGATTCGTAAGATCGACAACTGTTTGTCCGCCAAAAATATCTTCTGCACAAATCAGGTATTCAGTTTCGTTAGCCGCTAACCAACCAAAAAAGAAACGGCTTTCGTTCACCAGGAAATCAAAAAGTAGCTCATTAGATTCCTCATCGTAAATTTCCACTTTGGTCAAATCCCAAACAGTATTCTCCAAAAAGTAATTGGTTGCTTCTAGCCTGTAGCGCTTTGAAGGCGATAAAGACGAATCGTGATCGCCCTTTTGAAAAGTATTTTCAGCGAAAACTTTCTTTGTTTCTGCTCTGAGTTGGTCAATGTGATTCATTCTAGATTCGATTTTTTATTTCAATCACATTTACCGGATGGAGATCCCGGAATCTTCCGGATTCAATTGTTCTTTCCAATCAGCTTTCGAAAGTTCTACGGTATATATGATCACTTTCGAATGATCTTCTTCTCTAAAAATCTGCATTACCGGAATAGTATATACTTTCTCCGCTCTAACTTTGCTTTGCGACCACATGACGTATTTTTTTGAGATATAACTTCCATCTGCCAAATGGAACCATTTTCTACTCCGATCCGAAACGATCTTCATCAGTGTTTGATCCATACATTTTGCACATTCGAGATAGATTTCCATACTATCACACAATGATTCCGGATTAGAAGGTCCGTTCAGATTAAAATGATGAATCAGTTTCAAAGAATCAGTTCCTTTAATTTCAATACTCACTGTGTTGTTTCTATTTACAATTTTATAAGTAAACGAGGTATCGCTGTTTTTTAGCTCATAGTAATCTGAAAGAATTGTCTGCTTTTCTTCCCAAAGTTTATCCTGTGCAAAAGCTGAATAAAACGGAAATAGAAATGCAAAAAGAAAGAAACAAATTCTCATAGGATTAATCTTAAATTCAATGTTCAATGTTGGAATCTGCTACATGTAAACAGTTTCCGGGTCTTATTTCAATGAGGTAATTGATTTCGAAGTTTGGCCGGTAATTTTGCTTTCACCAATTCGTAAGATTGTTTTACGTAATGTTCCCAATCGGTTTTCGACATCGTTCGAATATCTTCAATCATCACCCATTTGTAGCGGGCAACGTATGGCGCAGGTTTGAATCCTGGACGTGTCGACATTTCGTCAAACTCCACATCCTTTACTTTAAACGTTGCCGAAGTGGGAGTTTCACTCAAACCAACAACACAGAACATTTTTTCTCCAATTGAGAAAACCAGATCGTGCCCCCATTTAACATCTTCTGTTACAGCTGGCAGCGCTTTGCATAACGATTGAATTTCTTCTATATCCATATATTTCTTTACTTATCGGAAGCATCAACAATTTGTTTCGCCAGTTCCTGTTTCAGAACTTCATCCGATCTTACTATCGACGAAGCAAGTTTATCAATTGTACTCATTTTTGCTGAAAATATCGAGAATCAAATGTAGTAAAATCGATAGCTTACTCCCTAAAACGTGACAAGTATTCCCCGTTCACAGTTTTTAACGAAGAAAAACAGAGTGGTTAAGAGCAATTTGCTACTTTTACCGATTAGAAATGACACGTTTTTGGACTAAATATCTTTTGATTCCCTTTGTGGTTCTGCTATGCGGGCAAGGCTTTGCTTCTGGCAACGCTACAGTTCACAAAGAGAATTCGCAGGAATTCATCCGAAGTTCGCACTTTGTAAAAGTGATTGATGTTTATTCAAACACATTCATTTCCCGAAAAGGTCCGGATGGAATTCCATTCACTGATCCGATGGTTGAAACCGAAGAAGAACAAGAGATTGATAAAATCATTTCCTTCAAGCTTTCAAAAAATGCCGCTTTTATTGTTCCGGCTTTCTTTTTTCAATCTGCTTTCGAACAATACCCACTTCTTGCAAAAAACAGTATTCCTGCTGTTTCAAGAAAAACACCACAAACGCAATCAGCACTTTACCTGGTATTTCAGGTATTCCGTATTTAGAATTTTCTGAGGTAACTCCCCGTTGCCACTATTAACGCATTGTTTGATGAAATCAGCTTTGCAGTTTTGTCGTTTTATTTTTCGGCAGAACCAGCCGTTTCACAAGCAAAACCCACACCCCACACAAAAACCTTATTGTTTAAAAACAAAATTATGAAGAACAAAATTTTCATGATCCTGAGTGCAGGAATTTTACTCGGTGCCATGAGCTGCCAGTCTGAAACCTCTGAAAAAGAGGAGGCAACCAATTTCCTTGTGTCAAGTCCGTTAAAGATTGATACAACTGTTACGAAAGAATATGTGTGTCAGATTCACGCAATTCAGCATATTGATATCAGAGCTCTTGAGCGCGGATACCTGCAGAAAATTTATGTCGATGAAGGGCAGTTTGTGAAAAAAGGTCAGTTAATGTTCCAAATCATGCCTTTGCTTTACAAGGCAGAAACACAAAAAGCCCAGGCAGAAGCAAACTATGCTGAAATAGAATACAAAAACACGAAAGCACTTGCCGATAAAAATGTAGTTTCCAAGAATGAGTTAGCATTGGCAAGAGCAAAATATGACAAAGCAAAAGCAGA
>CAMLIF010000113.1 GCA_946479985.1 uncultured Flavobacteriales bacterium | reverse complement strand
TATCGCTTTGACCAGGGTACATAAATTTGGTTGGTATATTCGAAGAATTCGGGGAAAATCCGGTTTGTCCGTAGTAAAGAATATCACCAAACTGCCATAAACCATTCAGATAATTTGAAAATTGATAAACGTCCTGAGGATCGCTTTGACCTGACGGAGCTTGACCACTAAAAACAGCAGAATGTTCAAGTCCTAGAAACTCGTTGTCAATCCAGCTGTCGCTAAAACCAAAACCGTTTACAGAACCGTTTTGAGAAAGTCCGTCAGGATTGTCAAGCGCATCATCAACCAATTTCGAACCTTTCAGAATCATCACCCCGGTTGCCGGACATTTGTCTTTGAAACCAACTCTTCCGCTGTTGTTTTCATCATACATGTCGCCATTGTATTGATAAATCAGTCCTAGTTCCACATGCGTTCCTACGTAATCATCTGAATAGTTTCCAAGGTCAATATCGGAAAATGTTCCCAATCTGAATTGTTCGAAATCCTGAACACGCGAGAAATAAAGTGTTTTACTGAAAATAGTGTTTTGGTAGGCAGAGGAAGTGTCGCAATCGAACCAATATTTGTAAGAATGGGTTTCAACAAAGGCGGTTTTATCAGAGTTCGGATTGTCGTGTGTGATACTGAAGAAACAGTAGTCGCCGTAAATGGAAGGATAATCGCCTAAATATGGCTCGTATTGTCCGTTTTGGTTCACATCAACAAAAGCTGCTAAATCTGCTGCTTGTCCGAGAGAAACATCCCCATGTGCCGGCCAGTTTTTGATTCCGTGAGGAGCAATATATCCTGCACTGCCAATTTGGAGTGAATCTATGTGGTTTTCAATCATCTCGCGCGAAACAAAAAATCCGCGATTGTAATGATCCGAAACCAAATCGGTATACATATTTGTGGTAGTGAACGGACCTGGTAAAAATACCGGTGTATAAATGTTCAGATTAATTCCAAGAGTATCAGTATTTGAGATACCTGCATAAACATTTACCATGTTGTACACAAGCCCTATACTGTCGTTGTAATTCATTCCGCTCACATTATCATTGTTTGGTGGGAAGAATTGATTTCCAAGACCTAACTCAACGAAAAGATCATTGATGGTTTGAGAGTGATGGAATTCCTGAGTTGGCTGCGGATTTGAATAGGTTGTAAAATAATCAATTGCCACTGGATTGGAGTTGAAACTTGCGTTGTCACCATCGTATAAAGTATTTACCTGATTTTCTGTAAACATATAGTTGATCAAGGCCAGACCGCCGTTTAGAGAAATTAGATCTATTGGTCTTTGGTTCGGATATGCAACCGAATCAGTCATGTTTAAGTTCAGATCGTATACTAAATTGGAAACCTGAAATTGTCCGTTTTTAGTATAGAATTGGTGAAGTTTATTGTTGACTAAGCCAAATTCGCTTATTACGCATCCCGTGCTGGATTCCTGAAGCGACGAACTTACAATGCTGAAGCTGCTGTTTAATTCAAAGAGGTCGCCATTGTTGTGTACGAACAAATTCCCGTTTGGAAGTGAAATCAGGTTTGCCGGTCCCGTACTGTTGGCATTCAGAGCATGTATAGCGTATATATTGGCAGCTGTTCTTTCGTATAATTGTTTCGTTCCTGAAATGAAAGTAGAAACTTCGTTTCCATTGAACACGATAACTTTTCCACCGTCTTTTCCGATCGTTGGGGTTGCAGTGTTTCCAATACTTGTAATCGAGGCATCCACCAATTCTTCTGTGAACGAGCTAATGTTTTGTGAATCAAACGCGAGGCGATACAAGCCGCCGGAAGATTTAACAGCATAATTAACCAACTCATTTCCGTTAATAATGGAATTCACAAACGACGTTTTAAACAGATTCGAATGCAGGTAATGAGCCGTTTCAACTCCTGTAGTTTTGTTATACTTCAAAATGTAAAAGTTCATTGTTGAAGTAACCGGAAATTCCAGAACAATAATGCGATCTGTTCCGTTATCATAAACTCCCGAAATAAGTGGGAAAGCATTCGTTATTGCTGGCGGGGTGAAGTCAAAATGATTTACAGAAGCGAGTTCTCCGTTTTGATCAATGTTGCTTGTTGTTATCACCAGGTCGTTAGTCGCATTTAATTCAGCACGTACCAAATCAATAGTTTGATTGGACTGTTGAATGGCAAAGCTTTGATACACTTTGCTGTTGTTGTAAAAGTGATTGAAGGACCTTTTATACTGACAATGGCCAACTGCGGCGCATAAGATAAAGATGGTTGATAAAAGTCGATTTAGTTTCATATAGTAATTTTTTTTGGCTAAAATAACTTGTTTTTCAGAAACACTGAACGTGTTTACACTTTAAATGGTTTGCATCGAAAAGATATTTTTCACTAACTTATATTGGAAACACCACAATCATGAATGAATTAAACTTACATCAACTCTGGAAATCTAAACGATTGCCATTCCACTTATTGACTACTACGAATTATCAATCTATTGTAATTCTTGATGTGGGAGAATATAATACTGCTTCCGGTCCGGATTTTTTCAACGGACAAATTGAAGTGGATGGAATACGCTTAGCAGGAAATATCGAGATACATCTGAAGTCGTCAGATTGGTACGCACACGGACATCAGAACGACCACGCTTACGACAATGTTATTTTACATGTGGTCTATCAGCACGATAAACCCGTTTTTGTCAACGGAAAAGAACTTCTGACTGTTGAGTTAGGTGATTTGGTGCATTGGCTTGGTGATCAACTGCCTTCCTTCTCGGTTTCAAAAATTCCCTGTGGAAATCAAATTGCAGTTTCACAGAAAAGACACCTTCAGCTGGAACAGGTGATCTGTCAGCGTTTGGAAAGAAAATCGGAGCGTTTTTTCTCGAACAGGTACCAGGTACAAGTGTTTTTCGAAATATTTACCGAGAGTTTTGGACGAAAAGTAAACGCAATTCCTTTTTTGACTCTGGCCCGGAATGTTAGAATCGAATTCCTGCTCCGTTGTTCTACACTTCAGAAAAAAGCAATTATCCTTGGAATGTCAGGAATAAGTGATTTTCAGGGTACGGATGAAAACTGGAAATCGGAATGGAATTTTCTCAGGTTGTGTCACAAACTGCATGAAGTTGATCCGGTGAGCTGGAAAACAAAAGGCAACCGGCCTGCTTCTTTTCCGCAAAACAGACTGCTCCAGCTGGCAAATGTAATTTCCGGTATCGATTGGCTTTATCCCTTTTGGGAAGATTCGGAAAAGGACATTATCTCCTACTGGAAGTCTGTTTTAATATTGAAAAGTGAAGCAGAAAAAATGAGTGATGATTTCATGGATCACATTTTGATCAATGCGGTTGTTCCCTTCGTTTATTTTCAGGGAAAGCATCAGAATAATGCCGGTTTACTTACCAAAGCAACGAATATTCTGAAAATCCTCAGACCTGAGAAAAACACAATTATTAGTTCCTATAAAAAATTGGGGCTGAAAGTTTCAAATGCCTGTGAGAGTCAGGCCTTACTTGAGCTGCATAAAAACTGGTGTTTGGCAAAAAAGTGTTTGAGTTGTGAAGTAGGGAAGTATGTGTTGCAAAACGCTGAATGATTTTACTTAGACCGTTAAAATTGTTACCTTCGATGTAAATTATACTTTCATTATGAAAAAACTTGCTCTTTTATCGTTGTTAGTACTGATTTTGACCGGCTGCCCAATCGGATTGAATTATGCTCCCGGAGAAATTGGTACTGAAAAAGTAAGTGCGGAGTTACTTGGAACATGGGAATTTTCCAGTGCAAGTGCAACCTCCACAGATCATGAAGTCATGAAGGTTAAATTTTCCAAACGCGATGCGAATAGCTACAATGTCTCAGTTTTGGAAAGAGGTGAAATGTACGCTTTAGAAACAGATGACCTGGTTATGTACCAAACCCGTATTGATGGATTGAATGTAATGTATCTGAAACCTTCCGATGAAGATTTATACTACTTGTACCAGTTTGAGTTAAAAGACAAAAAAACGCTTGTAATTGCAGATATTTCACTGCTTGACGGTGGAATTGATGCTGTCAACTCTTCTGAGACTTTACGTGAACAAATCAAGAATTCTAAGAGCAAAGATGAATTCCTGCAATTGGAGAAATTTACGTTCGTCAAAAAATAATTGGCAAAATAATGAAACGAACTCTTCAAAAAATAGCCTTTTTCTTTGAAATGCGTTCCTATGGTGTTTGCGATTGGTGGGCATCGAAGCTTGGTATTCAGTCGAATAAAGTGCGCTTAGGGTTTATCTATGCTACAGTTATCGGATTAGGCTCTCCGCTGATTCCATACCTCATCATGGCATGGATTCTTGAGCACAAACATTATTTTAATATTTCGTCGAAAAAAAGATCTATCTGGGAATTGTAATATGAAAATCCTGATCACCGGTTCTAACGGGCTTCTTGGACAAAAAGTAGTTCAGCGTTGCTTGAAACACAATATTGAGTTTGTTGCAACGAGTAAAGGAGAAAATCGAAATACAAACTGTCCGAACAGCAATTATTTGCCTTTGGATATTTCGACAGAAAATGAGGTGCAATCCATGCTACGGAAAGTAAAACCTACAGCAATTATTCATACTGCGGCAATTACAAATGTCGATTACTGTGAAGAGCATCCGGAAGAATGCATGCTTGTGAATGTTACGGCCACACAATTTCTTTTCGAAGCCGCGCGGGAAGTTGAAGCTCATTTTCAATTATTATCAACCGACTTTGTTTTTGACGGAGAGAACGGGCCTTATTCGGAAACAGATTCTGTTAATCCGCTCAGTGTTTATGCACAATCAAAAGTAGCAGGAGAGCAAATTCTAATTGATTCCGATTATAAAAAGTGGTCCATTGCCAGAACTATTATTGTTTACGGAACAGGAATTGGACTTTCGCGTTCAAATATGATTTTATGGGCACTCGACGCACTTCCGAAAGGCCAAACCATGAACATTGTGAATGATCAGTTTCGTGCTCCTACCTGGGCTGATGATCTGGCTTACGGCTGTGTGGAAATCGTAAAGCGGAATGAGACCGGTATTTTCCATTTGGCAGGTCCAGAAACTTTGTCTATATCGGAAATAGTTCGGCGTATTGCACGAAAGATTGGTGCAGATGAAAGCCTGGTGAACGAAATTTCCTCTGAAACATTGAACCAGGCTGCAAAACGTCCGCCGAGAACCGGATTTATCCTGGAAAAGGCAAAACAATTTTTAGATTATCAACCTTTGGAATTAGAAAAAACAATTGATATATTGCTGAATGAACTCTAGCACAATTGTTTATGAAAGACCAACCACTGGTTACTAAGTCAAATTTCAGAGCAGGAATTGTTTTACTGGTCATTCTGGCTTTTGTATTTGTTTTGCCGGATTTGATAATCTATTTTTCACCCCGTGCAAAAATGTCGTTTGAAGAACTTTCTGAACCGGAAAGAGAAGCATTTCTGAAAGTAAAACGAAACGGGAAGAAGAACTATTCATTTCGGAACAAAACCTCTAAGTATAATTCTCCGCCTGCTAAATTCAATCCAAATAATTATACTGCTGAGGAATGGATGGCACTGGGGCTGTCTGAAAAACAGGCTGCTGTGATCTTAAAATTCACTAAGCGAAAATTGCGCTCGAATGAAGAGTTGAAAAAGATTTTCGTGATTAATGAAGAGTTGTATGGCCTCATAAAAGATTCCACCTATTACGATCAAAACGATAAGCCTGTATACGAAAATCAAAAAAATACTCCGTCTAAAAAGCTGATAATAAAGGTAGATCTCAACACCTCTTCAGAGGAAGAACTGATGACTGTTCCCGGAATTGGGGCGTTTTTCGCGAAAAATATTGTGAAAACCCGGAATGAACTGGGTGGTTTCTTTACTCTTGATCAGTTACTTGAAGTTTGGAAAGTCGATGAACAAAAACTGGAAGGATGGAAACCATATCTAATTTTGAGTCCGGATGAGGTTCAAAAGATCAATATCAACACCGCAACCACAGAAGAACTGGCAGCACATAAATATATTTCTTGGAATTTGGCAAATTCTCTCGTAAAATTGCGCCTTCAAAAGGGCAGTTATAAAAAGGTTGAAGATGTGAAACAATCTGTTTTAATGACGAAAGAACTTTTTGAAAAATTGAAGCCTTATTTCAAAACAGAATAATGATAGAAGAGAAATTAAAAGCGGCGATCCGTGATGTGCCAGATTTCCCGAAAGCGGGAATAGTATTCAAAGATATTACACCAATTATGATGGATCCTGCGTTGTCGCAAGAAATCATTGAACACCTGGTGAATGTTTATAAAGATCAGGGATTGACAAAAATTGCAGGAATAGAAAGCCGTGGTTTTTTATTTGGTTATCCTTTGGCAATCCGTTTAGGATTACCGTTTATTCTGATCCGAAAAGCAGGGAAACTTCCTTATCATAAAATCAGCCATTCGTATGATCTGGAATACGGGTCGGCAACAATAGAATTGCACACTGATGCAGTTACAAGTGAGGATAAAGTACTTATTCACGACGATTTATTAGCAACCGGAGGTTCTGCAGGAGCTGCCGCGGAATTAATCCAAAAATGTGGCGGCCATGTGGCAGGATTCTCATTTCTTGTTGGCCTGAATTTTTTAGAAGGAGAAGAGAAATTGAAAAACTACTCCGGGAATATTTGTACATTAGCGCGCTATTTTTAAAAAACGCGAAAAACGATTTAGCACCCCAAAACTGTAAATATGAATTTTGAAAAGAACGAAAATCAAGAGATGATCGCACAAATGGTGCGTGATTTTGCTGAAAAGGAAATTCGACCGAAGCGTAACGAATGGGACGATAAAGAGCATTTTCCGGTGGATGTAATGAAAAAAATGGGTGAACTTGGTTTACTCGGTATTTATATTCCTGAAGAATACGGTGGGAGCGGCTTTGGTTACTTCGAATACGCTACTGCCTTAATGGAACTTGGAAAAGTTTGTGGTGGAATAGGGTTGAGTGTTGCTGCTCACAATTCACTTTGTACCGGACATATTTACTACCACGGATCTGAAGAACAGAAAAAGAAATATCTTCCGAAACTGGCATCTGGTGAATGGATTGGTGCCTGGGGATTAACCGAAGCAAATACTGGTTCTGATGCAATGCGTATGCAATGTACAGCTGTGAAAGATGGTGATCATTGGGTAATAAACGGTTCAAAAAACTGGATTACACATGGTTTGTCAGGAGACGTAGCCGTGATCCTTATTCGAACGGGAGAATTATTGGATTCAAACGGAATTACAGCGTTTATCATTGAAAAAGGTACTCCCGGGTTTTCTGCGGTTAAGATCAAAGACAAATTAGGAGTTCGTGCTTCTGAAACTGCCGAGTTGATTTTCGAAAACGTTCGTGTTCATGAATCACAGGTTATTGGTGAATTAGGACAGGGTTTCAAACAAGCTATGCAGATTTTGGATGGTGGCCGTGTTTCTATTGCCGCTCTTTCATGTGGAATTGCCCGTGGAGCTTACGAAGCGTCAGTTCAATATGCAAAAGAGCGTGAACAGTTTGGTCAGCCAATCAGTAAATTCCAGGCAATTGCATTTAAACTTGCTGATATGGCCACTCAGGTTGAAGCTGCTGAATTATTGACTTTTCAGGCGGCGGATTTGAAGAACCGTAAACAAAAAATGACTTCAGAAGGAGCATTTGCCAAATATTTCGCTTCAGAAGTATCCGTGAAATGTGGAAATGAAGCCGTTCAGATTATGGGGGGGTATGGTTATACAAAAGAGTATCCGGCAGAGAAGTATTTGCGAGACGCGAAGTTGATGACTATCGGTGAAGGGACATCAGAAATCCAAAAAGTGGTTATTTCAAGAGAGATTTTGAAATAAAGGTTTTTAAAAATCATACGACCGGTATAATCAGGAGGATCCTGTTATACCGGTTTTTTGTTGAGATCAGGTTTTTTTGGTGGATAAGTTATTGATAGTAAATAAATTTTACTTTTGTCCATCAATTTTAATCAATTATGAAACTACCTAAGGTCTTTTTCACTGTCCTATCTACGCTTTGTGCCTGTGTAGCAACAATTAATGCGCAAACCACTGTAATTTTCCAGCCAAATGGAACATCAGGTACTGATGCGATTATTGGTAATTGTATTCCATGTGGATATAATTCATCGAACTTCGGAAATATGGATGAATTCAGTGCCGTTGCATGGACCAACTCAGGTAATCCGACTACTACCCGCGGATTAGTGGCATTTGATCTAACCAGTATCCCTGTGGGTGCAACAATTACGGACGCCCGGCTTTCGTTGTATAACAATTCCAATCCGGCAAGTGGAAACATGGGCGGATCCCATTCAACATCTTCCGGATCAAATGCTACATATCTTAGCAAGATAACCTCGAGTTGGAGTGAGAATACTGTAACCTGGTCAAATCAACCTTCAACAACTGCGGCCGGACAATTGTCGCTTCCCGGGAGTACGAGTGCTCATCAGAATTTCCTGAATCTCGATGTAACAGCTTTGGTTCAGGACATGGTAACAAACCCGTCACAAAACTTTGGATTTATGATGCACTTAGTTTCTGAATCTTATTACCGCGGAGTTATTTTTGCCTCAAGTGATCATGCAAATGCAACGTTACACCCAAAACTAGTTGTTACTTACACGCTTAATTCTCCATGCAGTAGTCCGGAATCACCTGTTATAGCCGGAAACACTGCGCTTTGTAATAATACTCAATCGGTGATTTCAGTTGCTTCTGGAGCATTGAATGATGCAACAAATTGGTATTGGTATTCTGGCACCTGTGGTGGAACCTTGGTTGGTATAGGAAATTCGATTTCAATTTCTTCTCCGGGAACATATTTTGTGCGTGGTGAAGGAGGTTGTGTTACTCCCGGAGCATGTGAATCGTTTACTATGACAGAACAAACAGTCACAGCTTCCATAACATCGCTGGGAAATGATTTTCTGCTGTCAAGTGCAGGTGATAGTTATCAGTGGCTAAATTGTAATACAGGATACAGTGCCATCAACGGAGAAACTGCTCAGTTTTTTGAACCACAGAATAGTGGTTCGTATGCTGTTGTGATTACAGATGGAACTTGTTCTGATGTAAGTGATTGTTTCGTATATACCACTCCCGTTTCTTCCGGTGATACATGTGCAGTTTTTCAACCTGATGCATCCACAGGAAAGGATGCTGTAATAGGGAATTGCATCCCTTGTGGTTATAATACATTGAATTTCGGAAATATGGATGAATTTTCTGCAGTTGCCTGGACCAATTCAGGTGATGAAACAACTACACGAAGCTTAATCGAATTCGATTTAACGGCAATCCCATCAACTGCAGTGGTTAGTGACGCGAAACTTTCACTTTATAACAATTCCAATCCGGCTAGTGGAAATATGGGTGGATCCCATTCAACATCTTCCGGATCAAATGCTTCATATCTGAGCAAGATTACTTCGGGTTGGGTTGAGAGCACTTGTACATGGTCTAATCAACCTTCCACAACAACTGTCGGACAAGTGTCGCTTTCGCCAAGTACAAGTGCACATCAGGATTTCCTAAATATCAATGTGACATCCTTGGTTCAGGAAATGGTGGCCAACCCATCCCAAAACTTTGGTTTCATGTTCCAACTGGCCATGGAAGATTACTACAGAGGTCTTATATTCGCATCGAGCGACCATTCAAATCCACAGCTACGCCCTAAACTAGAAATTTGCTATTCAATAAATAACGCAGATGTAACAGAGAGTAATTCAATTGAGAAGATGGGTCAGATGCTTGTTTTTCCAAATCCCAATAAAGGAAATTTTGTAGTGTCAATTCCTTCAGAAATTAATGGTGGAAAACTCTATGTAACTGATTTAGAAGGGAAGATTGTGTTTGAAGATGGTTTTGAAGGAGATCAGTGTCTTTTGAATCTTCCATTGAGCGGAGGAATATACTTTGTGAAAATTGTGAATGGTGAACAAGTATTCAACGGTAGAATCGTAGTTGAGTAAGTTGAATGAAAAGCGCCAATGTATCCGATAGGTAAAAATATTTTTAAAGCATGCGTTGTTGAAAAGAAAAGTTTTATATCTTTGCGCTCCCTATCACAGTATAGGAAGAATAGAAGCTAACAATAGAATTAAATAGAATATGTTAATCATTCCAGTTAAAGAAGGCGAAAACATCGAAAGAGCGCTTAAGAAGTACAAGAAAAAGTTCGACAAAACGAACCAAATGAAAGAATTACGTCGTCGTAAAGAATTCGAAAAACCATCGGTTACTTTGCGTCAGTCTAACATTCGTGCTGCTTACGCTCAAAAAATGAAGTCTCAGGAAATTTAGGATTATTCTAATTCCGATATTGACCCCGGCATTTAATTGTTGGGGTTTTTGTATTTTAGCCCGAACCAAATTCTAATTTAATATGAACCACCTAAAAAAAATCCTTTTTGTCTTTTTTATAAGTCTTGGGTTCTCTGGAATTGCGCAAGAGGTTGAACCGCTGACTAAAGTTCCTAAAAAGAAAGAGTTTAAATCAAGTGAGCCGAATTTCGTTGCATCTGTTAATTGGATAGAGAATACTGCGTTTGATGAAGATGCGGAAATGCATGAGCAGCAATATGCGCTAATTGTAGGCTGGATGAGCGATTCCCCTGATGTTACAATAACATTGAACGGATATGTTCTTGATTATATCAGGGTAAACAAAGATTTACTGGCTTTTTTTATGGGAGCTTGGGGAAAGTATTCTATAGAGAATGGCTATTCCAATGATCTTTTTCAATGTAATCTTGCTGCAGTTCGAAGTATGATCAATATTTATAAAACAGGTAAGATGAAAACCGATTCTAAAATGCAGGAATTGGTTGATTTGGATGCCGGTGGTAAACTGGAAGATTGGGTAAAGATACAGATCGACCAGAAATAGTATTTATTACTTCCCGAGGTGTGAGCTGCCTATCTGTCTCTCGTAGTGTAACCTTTCACACCAAATCACCGTTAATCATTACATGATTAAGCAGAAATTCATCCATTACCTGGAAGTCGAGAAGCGATTCTCGGATCATACGCTTCGGGCTTATACCGATGATCTGGATCAATTCATGATTTTTGCAGAAATTGAAAAAGATTCTGACTGGAAAGATGTAAATCACCAGCTTATACGCGGATGGATCGTTGAACTGGTTGAAACTGGTCATTTGAACCGCACGGTTGCGCGAAAATTAAGTTGTTTACGTTCTTATTTCAAGTGGCTCGTTAATGAAGGGTTTTCAGATTCAAATCCAATGCTTCGCGTACGCGCACCGAAAGTGGAAAAACGCCTGCCCAATTTTGTGAAAGAGTCAGAGATTCAGAAAGCTAATACATGTTTTCTGTTTAGTAATACGTTCGACGGGCTTCGCGATCAACTTATTGTGGAAGTGTTTTATCAAACCGGAATTCGTTTGAGCGAGTTAATAAACCTTAAAGAATCAGGTGTTCAGAACGACCAAATAAAAGTGCTTGGTAAAAGGAATAAAGAACGAATTATTCCTATTGGTTCTGATCTGGTGCAGCTTATTGATTTGTACCGCAAAGAAAAGCCGTCAGAACTGGATTCAAAAGAATATTTATTTGTGAAAATTGACGGCAGAAAATTGTCTTCAAAGTTTGTGTATAGAAAAATAAATAGTTACCTTGGAAGTGTTAGCTCTGTGCAGAAAAAGAGTCCACATGTGTTACGACATACATTTGCCACCCATTTATTAAATAATGGTGCAGGTCTTGAAACTTTAAAAGAGCTTTTGGGGCATGCGGGCTTATCGGCAACACAGGTGTATACACACAACTCTTTTGCTCAGATCAATTCTATTTATTCACAAGCTCATCCACGTGGGCGCAAAAAGTAAAGTTATGGATATCAAGGTTCATTCAGTTCACTTCAAAGCAGATCAAAAGTTGTTAGATTTTGTTCAGGAGAGAGTAAACAAACTCCAATTGTTCTTCGATAATATTATTGTTGGTGAAGTGTTTTTAAGACTGGATAAAAATGTGGACAAAGAGAATAAGACCGCTGAGGTGAAAATAATGATTCCCGGAAGGGAGTTGTTTGCCAAAAAACAGTGCAAAACATTTGAAGAAGCAACAGATTTGTGTATAGATGCATTAGAATCTCAGGTAAAAAAACATAAAGCCAAAATTGCAAGTTAAACCTGTAAATGAATACATTAGAAAAAGAGAGCAAAACGGGGCTCTCTTTTTTTTTGAAATATTCTATTTTTTTTTCTGAAAACGCTTGTAGGTATTTAATTCTTTACTACATTTGCAAACCCAAATGGGAAAAACGCTAAAGAAAAACGTTCTTTTACATCATATTACCATTCAAAATTTGCCGGTGTAGCTCAGTTGGCTAGAGCAGCTGATTTGTAATCAGCAGGTCGGGGGTTCGAGTCCCTCCACCG
>CAMLIF010000112.1 GCA_946479985.1 uncultured Flavobacteriales bacterium | reverse complement strand
TTAATGTTTGAGTGGTTGCTCCACCAGGAGACCACAAATAACTCGTTGAAGCCGGAGCGGATAATGTCACCGAGCCGCCTGTACAGAAAGTCGTTGCTCCGCTTGGTGTAATTGTTGGTGTTGCAGGAGCCGCGTTAACTGTAACCGCTGTTGAAGCTGAAGTTCTGGTACAACCAGCCGCATTTGAAACTGTTACTGTGTATGAACCACTAGTTGTAACGTTTAACGTTTGAGTGGTTGCTCCACCCGGAGACCACAAGTAGCTCGTTGAAGCTGGTGCCGACAAAGTTACGGAACCACCGGTACAGAATGTTGTTGATCCGCTTGGCGTAATTGTTGGAACCGCTGGCAATGCATTTACTGTTACCGTTGTTGCAGTTGAAGTTCGTGTACAACCTGCCGCATTTGAAACAGTTACGGTGTACGAGCCACTAGTTGTAACATTCAGCGTTTGAGTTGTTGCGCCGCCCGGAGACCACAAGTAGCTCGTTGAAGCCGGTGCCGACAAGGTTACAGAGCCGCCCATACAGAATGTTGTTGAACCACTCGGTGTAATCGTTGGAACGGCCGGCAACGTATTTACAGTTACCACAATAGCTGCTGAAGTTGCAGTACAGCCCGAAGCATTCGAAACTGTTACTGTGTATGAACCACTTGCGGTAACATTCAGCGTTTGGGTTGTCGCTCCACCAGGAGACCACAAATAACTCGTTGAAGCCGGAGCTGACAATGTCACAGAACCACCGGTACAGAAAGTTGTTGCGCCGCTTGGTGTAATTGTTGGTGTTGCAGGAGCCGTGTTAACCGTAACAACTGTTGCAGCAGAAGTTGCGGTACAACCCGAAGCATTTGACACAGTCACAGTATACGAACCACCTGTGGTAACGTTTATCGTTTGAGTTGTTGCTCCACCAGGAGACCACAAATAACTCGTTGAAGCCGGAGCTGACAGAGTTACAGAACCTCCCGTACAGAAAGTTGTGGATCCGCTTGGTGTAATTGTTGGTGTTGCCGGTAAAGCATTCACAACAACAGATTGCGTAGAAGTTGGTCCCGTTCCGTTGATCTGCAAACTAACCGATTTTGTACCGGCGCTTGAATAAGTAACCGTATGCGGACCTGCAGTTGTTGCAGTGGCAGGCGTTGCTCCGGCACCAAAATTCCAACTGTATGAGCTTGCTCCCGTGGATGTATTTGTATAAGTTACAGTTTGTCCGACACAAGCCGGATTTGGAGTTGCGGTGAAATTCGCCGTAGCAGTTATACTACCTGTAACGTTAATGTTATCTATAAATAATCTGTTTCCATAACCTGATAAGTTTCTGAACGCAACTATTACATTCGACTGGCCAACATAAGGAGTTAAACTAACAGTTTCTGTTCTCCATTGCGCAGCTGTAGGGGTAAAAATAGTTGTTGTAGCAGCAGCTGTAGCGAGAACAGTATTGGATTTTGAATAAACCGAAGTGAATGTAGCTCCACAATCTGTTGACACCAAAACTTCCAAACCATCATAGTTTGCTGCGTTGTAAGGTGCATAAGCCACATCAAAAGTCAACTGAGCAGCTGAAAACCCGGTAAATATCAATGGTTTGATTCGCATTTCATCGTCATCCGAATCATTAAAGGTAAAATTATCAAACAGCATGGAATTACCGGCAGTTGGGGCGAATCCGATAGTTGCATTTCTTACCCAGCTAGTAGTAGAGGCATTTCCGTTTACAATATTCCATCCTGTAGGAGGAAAAGTAGCAGCGGTAAATCCTTCAGTCAAAGGAAGTGCCGTTGAGCCAAGAATCGTAATATATGCCGTTTTTGTTTCAACATCAGAACCAAAAGCATTGGTTGCAGTTAAAGTAATTGTTTGCGTTCCGGCAGTAGAGAATGTAACCGTTGGGGTTGCTGCAGTACTTGTAGCCGGAGTTGCACCCGCGCCAAAATTCCAGGAGTAACTTACCGCATTGGTAGACAAATTGGTAAATGTTACAGTACTACCCTGACAAATTGTAAGCGGAGTTGCAGAGAAATCAGCTACAGGCGGGGTTACGGTTGCAACGCCGTTGATCTGGAAGTTGTATGTTCCTTCATCGCAGTCATTCGTTCCAAAAGAAACGGTACCTGTGAAACTTCCTCCTGCCGCAGGAGCGAATGTAAGCGTAAAAGTTGTTGTTGCCCCGGCTGCCACAGTTGTGGTTCCAAAGGTTGTTCCTAGTGAAAAGCCTGTTCCTGTAACAGTAATCGGGCCGGTAAGTGTTAAACTCGTAGTTCCCGTATTTGTAATGGTGAACGTTTGTGTTGCAGATGATCCGGCACTTACATCGGGGAAGTTGTAATATCCTCCGTCCAAAACATCTGTTGCAGCTTGATTCAATTGAATTTCGCCAGGGGTAGTTGCAGAATACACAATATCATCTACGAAAATATTATTGCCATTATTCGCTATTCCTCTGAAACGGAAACGAATATTTTTGGAAGTAGAAGTTACATAAGAAAGTAAATTAATGGTTTCTGCTCTCCAGTGATTTGCAGCTGTAGGATAATATTCTGAAGCCGCCAAAGTACCACTTACAGCCAGAACAGACCCTTGTTTATCATATCCGGTTGCTGTCCAGGTAGCACCACAATCCTGAGAAATCTCTACGATTAACCGATCATTTGAACCTGCCAAGCGCTGACGATAAGCAACATTGAAAGTTAATGAAGCGGCTGTTGCGTTACAAGGAAGAATAAAAATTGGTGTGTACAAATTCTCATTACTTGTGTTTCCATTCTGATAAAACGGTAACATAGCAGCATTATTGACAAATGTCCCGGCTGCAGAAACAGCAGATGAAGCTGTCCATTGACGACAATCGGCATTTACATTTTCAACTACCCAGCGTAAATCAGGCGGAAAAGTTTCTGACTCAAAATTCTGTGTATAGTTCGGCATGATACCATTAGAAACAACGAATGATATAGATGATGTATCATAAGTTGTTGATGGATCTGCTACTCCGTTTGGAAGTGTAGTCCACGATTTAATAGTGTGCGTTCCAAGCGTAGCCGTAAAAGCAGGTAGAGCAACCGTTGCAGAACCTGAAGCCGCCAATGAACCGGTCCAGCTGAATGTTGTAGCAGTACCATTATCTATTGAATAGGAAATAGTTGCAGATGTTAATGCGTTTGATCCTCTGTTTCGAAGCTGCACACTCGGAATAATTGATCCGGTACAATTGTCTCCTTTCGGGTTAAATACGTCTGTAATAGAAGCATCGCTCGGATTAGGAGGTGTACAGGCATCTGAATTAATCAGGGAAACACGATTCGGACTTCCTTCTAGAACAGCCCTCATTCGTTGTTTTTGATCATTCGTGAATATGTTCATACAGAGATCGTCTGTATAATCCATATAATTGGCAACCATGTCATTTCCAGGGTCAGGTGCATTGGTGCAACTGTTAATTGTAGGACAACCAAAATTTGCGGCTGCGGCTAACGGAGTATCATTGCAATAATCGTCTACCGTACAACCACCATCGCCCCAGATATGACGAAGTCCAAGCCAGTGACCAATTTCGTGAGTTGCAGTTCTACCTTCATTATAAACTCCTCCAAACCCGGTAACAGAACTTTTCCCGATGGAATTATAGAGAAATACCACGCCGTCTGTGGCATCAGAACCACCAGAAGCACAATCAAACATTCCCCCAAGCGGTGAAGTTGGAAATTGCGCATAACCTAAGATTCCGCCTGAGATATTACACAGCCAGATATTCATATATTTTGTTGGAACCCAACCTCGTGTAGCTGTGGCAACTCCGCCGTTGTATGTCCATGTTTTAATTGTAGCGTCAATAAAATTTGTACTGAAGGGAGGAGCTGTTCCGCTAATGGTAGAATATAAAATACGATTTACACCAGGCTGACCGGCTGCAAATGCAGAACCATCAGGTCTTCTTTGAGCCAGACAGAATTCAATTTTTGTATCTGCACCAAGTGGATTTGTGTTGTAACCGTTAGTACCGAATATTCTGCGGAAATCTTCATTCAAAACATCAATTTGCGATTGAATGGCTGCCTGAGAAACATTCGTTCCTGTTCCAACTGCCTCACCTGAGTGGATAACATGGAATACAACAGGAATTTGATAAACACCTCCCACAATCTTACTGTGCTGGGCCGTTTCAATCACGTCGCTTATCCAGGCTTCAAATTGTTCATCTGTTTCGGATGAAGGGTGTTCCATTTTTCTAACAGAATCCATTTCATCCGAATAACAACGGACTACACCGGGAACCTGGGAAAAAGAAAAATTGGATTGGAACAAAATCAATGCGGAAAGAAGCACCAATTTCATGAAACTAATCGTAGTTTTTTTCATTTGCTTTTTGGTTTAGTTCACAATAGCAAAATGAAAACGTTAGATAACAATATCTAATCTAAGAGTAAAAAATATACTCAAAGAGACAAAGTTGACAACTTGGAGAGAGTCACCTTCATAGTTTTCATTTCATAGTTTTAGCAAAGCAAGTCTAAACAATTAATCTGTTAAATCCAAGTGAATTTATTAACAAATTAAGCTCTACATCATGAAAACCAAACAGCTAAAGGCTTTATAAGAAATAAAAAGAAATTAGTTGAACCCTTACCATTTATCAGAAGTACCATCTTCTTCGTTAGTCTCATCCAGAAGTTTTTTCCAGTTGTAACTCAAGTCTTCCGTGTCGTTCAGTATGGCTTTGTAGTCATTATCATGAACTTCCAGTTCATTTATCGGTTCAGCCAGATATTCTTCAATATCTTTCAATAAACCTTCTTCTTCCTTACTGCAAAAAGAAAGTGCCTGACCAAGCTGCATACCACGACCGGTTCTTCCTACCCGGTGCACATACTGTTCTGGTGAATCCGGTAAATCGTAATTTATTACCATTTCAACTTCAGGAATATCAATTCCCCTGGCTGCAACATCTGTTGTAATCAACACCCGAATTTCCTGGTTTTTGAACCGGTTTAAAACATCGAAACGTTTTTCCTGTTCCAGGCCGCCGTGAAGAAATTCGGCCACAATACCCACACGTTCCATTGCCGCTACTACCCTTTCGGAACGCACCTTAGTACGAACAAAAACAACAAATCTGAAGTTTTCGTATTCTTTCACCATGTTTTCCAGGAAAAAACGCTTGTGATCCATTTCAACACGAACAAAACCATGTTCTACGTTTTTGGAAACTCTGTTCTCAGGCGAAACCTGGATACGAATGGCATCACGAACAAGGTCGTAAGCCAGCGCTTTTACTTTTTTATTGATGGTTGCAGAAAAGAAAAGCGTTTGACGGTTTCGGTGAAAGGAGAATTTATGAATGGCTTTTACATCATGTCCAAAACCCAAATCAAGCATACGATCAGCTTCATCCACAACTAAAAAACGAACATCATCAAATAACAATTTTCCCTGATTTCTTAAATCGAAAACACGACCGGGGGTTGCTACTACAATCTGAACACCTGATTGCAATGCACTAATTTGCTCATCCTGCGACATTCCTCCCATGATGCAAATTGTCTTCACTTTCGTTCCTTTCCCAATAGTTTGGAAAACCTGGGTGATCTGCTCTGCCAGCTCACGGGTTGGAGCAAGAACAATACATTGCGGTCCTTTTGTTTTCTTCAGTTTAGCAAGTACGTCTAGAACCGGAATTACAAAAGCTGCAGTTTTACCGGTTCCAGTCTGCGCTATAGCAAACAGATCCTCGCCATCCAAAATATGCTGGATACTTTTAAACTGGATATCTGTTGGTTTCTTAAAACCAAGTTCCGCCAATTCTTGCTTGATCTCTATTGAGATGGGATAATCTATAAAACGCATACCTGCAAAGGTACCTTTTATCAGTCATATGCCGAACCAGTCAAATGATTATCTTTGGGAAGTGTATAATCCAGTTCCATTCAATATTGATGACAGGCAAACTCTTATTGCGTTTTGCCGGAAAATGGCCTTTGGTACAATTATCACAGGTAATAACAATTCAGCCCCCGTTGTAAGCTATGTTCCCTTTATTCTGAAGGAAATTGAAAATGATTTGTTGCTTGAATTCCATTTAGCGATTCAAAACGAACACTGTTCCATTCTTTCCGAAAACAGCGCAGTCGGAATTTCGGTAATGGGTGAACACGGTTATATTTCATCATCGGTTTATAATCATGTAAATGTTCCAACATATAATTACGAAGCCGTTTACCTTACCGGACAATCTTCGGTACTGGATGAATTCGATTTCTCAGTTCATTTAGCAGAATTGGTCGATGCTTTTGAAAAGGACAGACACAAACCACTTCATTTTCACGACTTCCCTGCTGAAATGATCAGCACCTATAAAAAAGAAATTATTGGTATTCGTGTGAAAATTGATTCGATTAAAGGAGCTTTCAAACTTTCACAAAATCGGAACAAAGAAGATCTGCAGGCTATTCTGAATGACAACAGTTCTAATCCGAAATTATGTTCAGCCATGCTTAAACATTATAAAAAATGATCAAATCACTTTTCCTGTTTTCATTTATTCTTCTTTGCTTCGGTTGTCAAGCTCCAGCTGGCAAGGACAAAAAATCGGAACCAACAACGCTGAAATACGCGAAACACTTCCAATTGGAAGAAAAAGAAGGCTATACTGTTTTAACGATAAACAACCCGGAAACCAATGAACCCGAGCAGAAATTTATTTTGGCAAAGAAAGGAGTGATTGTTAAAGCTCCGGCATCTACGATAAGAATAGAGATTCCGGTTCAGGGAATGGGGGCACTGGCAACCGGATTTATTGGAATGATTTCTGAACTTGACGAAGTAAATTCGATTAAAATGAGTACCGACAGCAAGTATATTTACAATTCAGCGTTGAGAAAGAATATTGCTGCAAAAAAAGTACTTACAACAGATTATGAAGGAGCGGCTTCTCCGGCTGAGATGTTATCTAAAAATGTAGAATTGGTTCTGTTTAGTGGTTTCGGAAGTCCGTACCCGAACCAGGATAAATTACAGCAGCTGGGAATAAACTGCATGGCTATTTACGACTGGAAAGAATTAGATCCGTTGGCAAAAGCAGAATGGATCAAGCTTTTTGGTGCCCTGTATGACAAAAAAGAAGAAGCCAATGCTTACTTTGATCAAGTCGAATCGAACTACAAGGAATTGAAATCGAAAATTTCCAAATCGAAACACAAAGAGATTGTCATTACCGGGGGCATGTTCGGCGATATCTGGAACGCAACTGCAGGAGAATCGTTTTTAGCAGGAATTATGAAAGATGCGGGAATGGACTATTTGTATAAAAACACAAAGGGAACCGGCAGTAATCAGTATTCGCTCGCGAAGATCATAACAGATGAAGAAAAATGCACCCGTTGGTTAAATGCCGAGGCTAAAAGTATGGATGAACTGCTTCGTTTAAATCCAAAATTCGCGGCACTTCATACGGTGAAGATCAAGCAAGTATACTCTTACTTAAATAAGACGAACTATTTCTGGGAATACAACTCCATGCGGCCGGATTGGTTGTTAGAAGACTTTGCAATGATTGGCGGAACGCTACCAATGAAAAGAATGCATTTCTATCAGAAATTAAAATGAAATTCGTTGGACCTGTCATATTGCTTCTGGCGTTAATCGTACTTGCCATGGGATACCCGAATCCGGACGGAAGCTGGTTTGGTTTTCTCAGTGAAGATGGCTTGGTAGATCAGAAATTATTCTGGATTCTGCGCTTTCCGGAAGTTTCCATTTGTATAGCCGCCGGAGCAGCACTTGCCGTGTGTGGATTATTATTGCAGACTTTTCTCAATAATCCACTTGCCGGGCCATCTATTCTTGGTTTGACTTCCGGGTCACATTTACTGGTTGCGCTAACCACAATGGCCTCCGCAACATTAACTCCTACTTTGTCGGCAATCAGTGTAACAGCAGCAGCAGCGATAGGAGCGCTGGGCTTTGGCCTGATCATTATTTTACTTTCGAACTATTTGAAATCGAAAGTTTCTATTTTATTGGTTGGGATGATGCTCGGAACTTTTGTTTCGGCAATTACGAGTGTGATAATTACCAAAGCCGATCCCGATTCTATTAAAGCTTTCACGCTCTGGAGTTACGGAACATTAACGCAGGTTGAGCTAAACGATTTCGTCATTATTCTCCCTGTGATTTTGATTTGTACAGTTGCAGCCATCTTGCTTTGTAAACAATTGGATGCTTTGCAGCTTGGAGAATCGCACGCCATTTATTTAGGAGTGAATTACAACAGGACAAAATGGCTAATTCTCATTGTAGTTTCTATTCTGACAGGATTGATCACCAGTTATTGCGGACCAATAGCTTTCGTTGGGTTAATCGTCCCGAACGTGGTACGCATGCTTTACCGTACCGGAAAACACCGGTTTTTATTGATTTATTGTTTGATTTGGGGAGCAATTGTTTTGGTTCTGTGTGATTTGATCAAACTGGTTATCGATCCGTTTATTGCAATTCCGATCAACGGGTTAACATCTATGATGGGTGCTCCAATTGTTGTCTTACTGATTATGAAACAAAGTAAAAATGCTTAAGTTTTCGAATCAAACATATCGTCAGTCGAGAGAACTTTTCTCCATCACAGATTTAGAATTAAATCAGGGAGAATTTGTTGTACTATTTGGTGCAAACGGAACCGGGAAATCTACCTGGTTAAAATCCATAGTAAAACCAACAGATAACGATTATTCTTTAAACGGAAAGTCGGTTCAAAATTTATCGCAGCTTGAATTGGCGCGGAATATTTCTTTCGTCGACAATCATTTCTATGGCTTAGATCATTTACGTGTTTCAGAATATCTTTCGCTCGGGAGATATCCTTATACAGGATTAAGTGGCGTTTTGAGTGCGGATGACAAAACAATTGTCGGCAAAATAGCATCCAGGCTTCAGATTGAACATTTACTCGATAAATCAACAACCCAATTAAGTGATGGTGAGCGTCAGCGCTGCAATATTGCAAGAGCACTAGTTCAGGAAACCCCGGTTATTCTGCTTGATGAACCAACATCCTTTTTGGATTATCCGTCGAAAATCGAATTATTTCAGCTTTTAAGCGATATCTGTAAAACAGAAAACAAGCTGGTGATCGTATCAACCCACGACATTGAAATGGGACTGGAATACGGAAGCAGCTGCTGCATCATTTCAAAAGATCAGCAATTCATTTACAGAACTACCCGGTTATCGAAAGAGGAATTAATTCATTTGACGTTTTAGTCCGACCGCACGAAATCCATTTATGTTCGGCAGGCATTCTATATAAAGAGAATACTTTTTCGTCTATCTTTGACGGCAACGCTTATGCTGAAGCTTCAGCGAAGGCACAATTAAAAACAACTATGAAAAATCTTCTACTTACACTTTTCGTTATTCTTGGAATGAATAATGCATCCTGGTCGCAACAGCAAAGTGCTGCCAATAGAGCAGAATGGAATCAGTTATGTTCCGTATCGAAATCATTCGACCAATCCGGGCAGGTAGCACAAAGTACGATCGACAGATTTCCTGTTTATAAGATCAACGGAAAGTGGTACGTTTCATTATTCGGGAAGACAAACGGAAGTGTTAATTGGGATTTCATCACTGAGAACAATATCCTTTTCGGATCTTCAGTTGGGGAAATAACTACCATGAAAGTGCCATTAAACAAAGTATATAATCTTGATTTCGGTCAGTTTTACAGTTATCTTGAAATTCCCGGAAAAATCATTCCCGATTTAGACAGAGCAGTAAAAGACACACATGCCGATAGTGTTCAAAAAGGTATTAATCTTCCTACCGCATTTACTGGAAAAGATGTTCTTATTGGAATTACCGATTGGGGATTCGATTACGGCCATCCGATGTTTTATGATACGCTGTTAACAAATTCGCGTGTTTCAGCAGCCTGGGACCAGTACAAACAAGTTGGGAATGTCCCGAATGGTTTTACCTATGGAGTTGAGTACGTAACGCCAGCAGAATTAGCGGCAGCAGAAAGCGACACTTCGAATATTTACAGTTACCACACTCACGGTTCACACGTTGCAGGAATTGCAGGCGGAAGCGGCGCCGGAACAGTTTACCGTGGTTTTGCTTTTGAAGCTGAATACCTGATGACCACTTTCTATATTGATGCGGCTTCTGCAATCGATGCGTTTAACTGGATGAAAGAAAAAGCGAATCAGGCCGGAAAACGATTAGTTGTAAATATGAGTTGGGGAGTTTATTACAATGAAATGGGAAGTTTGGATGGAACTTCATTACTTTCTCAGGCCATGGATCAATTCTCTGAACAAGACAGTATTGTTTTCGTTGCAGCTGCCGGAAATAACGGATCAGTGAATTATCATATTAAGAAAGTATTTAATAATGACTCGTTTAGCAGTGAAGTAAAGTTTTATAATTATGGGGCGAATCCGGCAATGTGGGGAGAATGTTTAACGATGTGGGGAGAAGAAAACCATCCTTTCTCTTCGAAGATTTCTGTTCACAACGCTGCCGGATCATTACTTGTAAGTTCTCCTTTCTACAGTACAGATGGAATTCCGTTCCTGGATTCAATCTTAGTAGTCGGAACAGATACCATCTTTTTCAATTTCACGGCAGAATCGGCCAATCCGCTAAACAACAAGCCAGGAATGCAGTTAAAGGTTAAAAACACAAACACCAGTTTGAAAGTTGTTTTAACAAGCCAGGCAGTTGATGGAACGGTCCATTACTGGAATGTAGCCGAATTAACGAATGGTGCCGGAAATTTCGGGCAGGCTTTTGCTTATTATGCGAGTGGCAGTATTTATGGCGATGCAAATTATTCAATAGGAGAACCAACTTGTGCGGCAAGCTGTATTACAGTTGCGGCGTATGCCTCCGGTTATATCAACACACAGGGAAATCCGGCAGGAGGATCAATCGCGTCGTTTTCCAGTATCGGTCCGCTTCATAATGAAACAATGAAACCAGACATTTCTGCTCCCGGAGTCAACGTTGCTTCATCTATCTCTTCATATACTGATGCTGCGTACACCGGATTCAGTACAATTACCTTTAACGGTAAAGATTACGATTTTGGTCGTTTATCGGGAACATCGATGGCAACACCTTGTGTAGCGGGAATAGTTGCACTGATTCTCGACGCGAATCCGACACTTACTCCGGCAGAAATAAAAGACATTATAAAAACCACCGCCCGATTGGATAGTCATACCGGAAATATTACTGCTCCCGGTGATGTACGATGGGGAATGGGTAAGATCAATGCTTATCAAGCCATTGTTTTGGCCATTGATGCAGTTTCATTGGAAGAATTGGAATCGAACCATTGGATTACAATTTATCCGAATCCGGGTTCCGGAAATATTTATCTGTTAACTTCCGAAAACTCGGTATTGACGGACCTTCAATTAATCACTTTGGATGGAAAAGTCTTACCGCTAGAAACTATGAACGGAATGATTCAAACCGACAACCTCGAATCGGGCACATATTTTATCCGGGCAATTCTAAACGGTAAGAATATTTCGAAACAATTCATTAAAATAGACTGATTTTTTCATTGAATACGCTTATGTTTTGATTCCTTATTAGTGGAATCTAACCGCTCCATGATTCTCTGTCTAAACTTCTGAGTTGAATGGCTTCGGCAAGGTGAGTCGTCAGAATATTTTCTGAATCAGATAAATCGGCAATTGTTCTGGCAACTTTCAGTATTCTGTCGTAGGCTCTTGCAGATAGCCCGAGACGTTCCATAGCGTTCTTTAGTAATTGTTTTCCTTCATGACCAATATCACAAAACTTCAGCATTTCGCTTCTCTGCATTTGAGCATTAGAATGGGTTTCGGAAGCCTGATATCGTTTAGTTTGAACCAATCTGGCAGCTACTACTCTATTTCTAATTTCTCCACTTGATTCAGTTGGAAGTTCGTAAGCCAGATCGTCGAAGGAAACCGGGGTAACTTCTATGTGTAAATCTATTCTATCCAGCAGCGGGCCTGAGATTTTATTCATGTATCGCTGTACCATTCCTGGAGCACAAGTACATTCTTTGTCAGGATGATTAAAGTATCCGCATGGGCAAGGATTCATGGCAGCTACAAGCATAAAACCTGCAGGATAATCAACCGAAAAACGAGCTCTGGAAACAGATACAGTTCTGTCTTCTAACGGCTGGCGCATCACTTCCAAAACTTGCCTTTTATACTCAGGGAGTTCGTCCAAAAACAATACTCCGTTGTGAGCTAGCGAGATTTCACCAGGTTGAGGATAAGATCCTCCCCCAACCAGTGCAACATCTGAAATAGTATGGTGGGGTTTTCTGAATGGTCTTTGAGTTATTAATCCTTTGCTTTTACCTATTCTTCCCGCTACTGAATGAATTTTAGTTGTTTCCAACGATTCCTCAATACTCATTGGCGGTAAAATAGTTGGAAGTCGTTTCGCCAGCATTGATTTTCCTGCCCCGGGAGGTCCAACCAAAATGACATTATGCCCGCCGGCTGCTGCAATCTCAAAAGCACGTTTGATGGCAGATTGTCCTTTAACATCGAGAAAGTCGACTTCATTTTCAATCAGTTTGTCAAATTCCGCTGAAATATCAAACCGGGCAGGTGAAAAAGCTTCTTTGCTATCCAGAAATTTCACCACTTGCTCCAAAGAATCTAAGCCATAAACATCTAATCCTTCAACAATAGCTGCTTCCTCCTCATTTTGTTTTGGGAGAATAATTCCTTTGAATCCTTCCTTTTTAGCCTGTATAGAAATAGGAAGGACTCCTTTTATTGGCTGCAAAGCTCCATCGAGAGACAATTCTCCCAATAGCAAATACTGATCAATTAAAGCTTCAGAAACCTGCTCACTGGCCGCTAGAATTCCAATCGCAATTGCCAAATCGAAGCAAGAACCTTCCTTACGGATATCAGCAGGAGCCATGTTTACGGTGATTTCTTTCCCAGGATAACGAAAATCATTATTCTTAAGAGCTGCTTTTATGCGCTGGTGGCTTTCCTGAACAGCTTTATCCGGTAATCCAACCAGGACAAAATTAACCCCTTGTGCAATATTTACTTCAACAGTGATAGTTGTGGCATCAATTCCAAATACGGAGCTTGAGTAGGTTTTGACTAACATTTTCTTCTTTTTATTCTAAGATAATCAAAAAGAGAAGTCAAAACAAACTTTACGATTAATATTTAAACATAAAAAGCATGATTATTAATCATAAGATTGCTTGAAACTTAGAAAGTGGGCGGTATGATTGAAACAATTCTCACGTTTACATATTTTCCAGACAGATAGCAACAAAAAAGTAGGGGCATAAAAAAAAGCCGTTCCTTTATGGGGAACGGCTTTTATA
>CAMLIF010000111.1 GCA_946479985.1 uncultured Flavobacteriales bacterium | reverse complement strand
GTTAATAATAACAAGCACAACTCCCATTAAGAGAATCGGCGCAATGAAAATCAGCAATTTCCTTTTTGTCGTAAGTGGTTTTTTATTTTGTGGTTTCATGGCTTAAAATTTCCAGATTATTTTTCCCGTAGCAGCATTCACCAAACTTACCGGAGTATAACCGTTTTCCTGTGAGAAGATGAAAAATGAGTTTCCGTCGGTATTCCAGTAGAGGGTGTAATAGATATTGTTATCGGTATGATCATAAAGCGATAAAACCGGTTTCGACCAAATAAAACGTTGTTTTTTCAAATCATAACCTCCAAGTTTTGTGACTCCCGTATTTCCAAGAGCAGAAGCATATTCAACCGTAGCAAGAGATTTGTTTAAACCCATGATTCTGCCTTCAAGGAATACTGTGCTATCTGATTTTTCGTGGGTCATTTTGCTCACCATTTCGTAAAAGTTCTCCCGTGAAGGGTGATGAAGCGTGTACAAATAATATTTGTGTGTGTTCGCCGGATCATAAGCTTCCATGGCTAATGTTGTTGTGTCATCGATAATATAACCATGAATCCGGCCATTAATTAAAGTAGAACTGCCATAATCCGGAAGAGTGTTTTTTAATTGGTATTCCGGTTTTAAACCCAGTCCGTCAGCAATCATTTTCCCTTTAAGAGTAGTTGGATTTATTAGGTAAATGTCTCCGGCTTTGGTGATAACTCGCAGATTGTAATATCCGTCGGTTTCCAGATAAGCAATCTTACCCTTTAATGAAGGGGTACAGCTTTCGATTTGTTTTTTGAGTGCTTCCGGTCCAATTACCTTATTGTCTTTATGGAGATCAATTGCAGAAAAACCGTCAGGTCTGGAAAAAAAAGCATATTTGTCCGACACGCCCATAAAAGAGCCCGATTCTTCATCTACGTCGAATTCAGTTTGGTGAATTTTTTTTCCTGTTTTCGCGTCAATCGTGTAAGTAAGCCAATACCAGAATGTGCTTGAAGACTGATCCGACGATTCAATGGTTTCGCTGCGGTTGTATACGAATACGGTGTATTCTTTCCCATTTTTCGCTACATTCCCAACATAGAATAATCTTCCGCGTTTGGTTCCGTCCTTAGCAAGGTCTTCGCTGCATGATGAGCTCGTTAACAAAATGAATAGCGCAGCAAAAAGCCAAAGTAGTAGTTTCATAAGTTGTATGTCTAGAAACGAATGTAGTGATTTGTCCGAATTGTCAATTTTGAAATGCTCCATAATTCGTAGTTTGTCAATTCCAATTCGTAGATAACATGATTTCAGTAGTTGAAACCAAATCGCTCAAATTAATTGCTGTTCTTGCAGAAGGAGTGCAGCCGAAGATTTTTGGATTCAATTTGAATTAGTAATCTGCCTCTGGCAATTCGCAATTATAAAAAAATGGCAAAAACAAAAACTGCAGAAACAACTAAAGACGTGGGTGATTTCATCCGGGAATTTGTTGATTCGGAACAGAAACGCGACGACAGCTACGAACTGATTCGATTGATGGAGGAAGTATCGGGTTTTGAAGCAAAAATGTGGGGACCAAGCATTATTGGATTTGGTACCTATCATTACAAATATGCCAGCGGTCATGAAGGCGATGCACCGATTTTAGGATTTTCTCCCCGAAAAGCAGCCATTTCGCTGTATGTTTTTAGCGGCGATCCGGAACACGAGTATTTGTTAGAAGACCTCGGAAAGTTCAAAATGGGAAAAGCCTGTATTTACGCGAAGAAACTTTCCGATATCAATGAAGAAGCACTCATAAAACTGATGCAGGCATCCATAGAATGGGTGAAAGAGAAATACGGCTAAAATCAATATTACTTCATATTAACTTTCGGAAGCGCCGTATTCTCAATGGTCTTCTTAGCAATGCCTTTCGAATATTTGGTCCTGCGAATCTCATTTTTATATTCGTCGTATTGTATGCACCAACCATGACGTAAACCGTTTTTTACTGAAATGTTTTCGCCATCAACAATAGAAATGAATGTTCCGCTGTATGCTTCACGGTTGCTCACATGGGTGTACCCAAAATCGATGAGCAAATCATTTTTGTAAGTTATTTGCTCATATACACCTGCGTTCTTGTGCTCGATCACTACGAATCCGTTGAGCTCGTCATTTGAATAGTTTCCTGATTTCATATAGTTCGGAGTTCTCACTTCGAACTTCCCATTAAGCATTGGTCGTGATTCGGGTGCCTTTCCAATTGCTTCCGTCAATAGAATTAACACGGTATCTGTTTTTGGAAAGCTGGAAGCTTTGGCTGTAAAGTTGTAATAGCTGCGTTGATCACCGATTTCATCTTCATATTTAAAACAAAGTACATCAGGAACTTCATTTGAGACAAGCGTGAATTTCTCAAAACCGTTTTCTGTAAATTCTGTGATCTCGTACAAATAACCGGAAACGTAGTTTCGCTCTTCAACCAATTTCCCTTTTACCTTCTTGGAAAAGACACCGTGTTTTTTGTCTTTCAGGTAGTTTTCGGTTATTACAATACTATCATAAATATTTTCCGTGGTCCATTCTCCGGTTTTAAAACCATTCTCATAATGTCCGGTTGTTTTAATCCAATGCTGCTCAGTACGCTCCGAATATTCTATTTTACCTTCAGGTTTGCCGTTCAGATAGGTGCCATATTCGTAATTGTTGGAATCTTCATATTGACTGTAAGGTCCGGAAAGTATTCCATTAACAAAGTTTACTCGTACATAATATGGGAACCAATCTAATTTCGTGTTTACGCTTCTGGAATAGAATTGGGTTGAGGGTCCGTTCAATTTACCATTGATATAGTTTTCTTCATAAGAAACCGAGTCTTTATATTGACCTGATCTTATCCAAAAAGTTCTTTTCCCGTTCTCCAAACCATTTGTAAATGTTGTTTGTGCTATTGGAATATTCTTATCGGAAATTTCAAAAGAAGTTAATTGATAAGCTGTAAAGATGCTATCAATAACGCCGTTTTTGTAGTAGCAGGTGTAAAGCGTATCGTTTGAAAATGGTGAGATCCCAACCGCTTTTCCGGTTTTAATGTTGTTTACGAAATTTACAGTTTCTAAAGCTTTTATTTTGGTTACAGTCCAAGCTTGTTCCCAATCCAGATCGATCGGAATCGGAAATCGGTCAACCCCGAAACCATCAACCCAGTTGATCCCTACAGGAATTGTTGCCAGACCTTGCTTCAATCCATTTTTATAGGAAACACCCTGGATTGTTTTCCTGTTAATAACGTATTTCTCAGTACCAACCGGAACATCACGCTGCCACTGTAGTGTTTTAACAACTTTACCTTCACCGTCATACCACTTCTCCATTCCGTATTTCCAATGGTAGCTGTGCGTAACGCTGTGTGCGAGTTTTCCTTCTTCGTTGTAGTCACTCACCAAACCGTTTAGTCGGCCAGCCTGGTAGTTTTCTTTCCTTTTTATGGTTCCGTTCGGATAATAAAACGTTCGTTCCCCGCTCAGAACGCCGTTCTTATAGTTCTCGCGAATTCCAACGAAGGAAGTTCCGTTTTCTGAAAGCAGAACCGTTTTCTCCCCGTTTAGTTCATCGAATCTGCCGTACTTGCGGTAAATACGATATCGGTAATAAGGAATTTCTCCTTTCCCGAGCGGATTCTCTAGGGCTTCGTAATCCTGGCAAAGTAAAAAGCGATCATTATCGTAAACAGTAGTAATGTAATTCCCGTTCACATCAGCTCCCAATGATCGAAAACGCTGGGCTTTCAGCTGCGAAGTAAAGTTTTTGTATTCATTTTGATTGTAGACCTCAAATGAAAGGTATTCTACGGCTGTATCGTTTAGAAAGAGGTAAATATTCGGTTGAACTCCGTAAGTTGTCTTCACCTGATAATGCATGAACTGAAGATCCAGGGAATCTTTTTTTTCCAGCAATTTATATTCTTCGCCCTGTAAAAATGCCTTAACACTTTCTTTATCCGCTTTTTCGAACCACTGCAAACAGTTGCTAAGTGTTTGAATTTGTCCAAGGGCAGTTTGACAAACAAAAAATGATAGAATAATGAACCAGCGCTGCATGAATCAAAAGTAGGAAATTAGACGAAGACCGGTTCGTTCTTTGATTAAAGACTTGCGGTGATTGAATGTAAGTTAAATCTTCATGAAGGGCATTTTGAACTGTTTGACTAATGGAAATGCGATTTGTCTACCTATGTGCGCTTTTTGTAGGACAAATCACAGTTGAGTCGCTTCTATTTTTGTGAAAAAGAAAAATAATGGCAAATGTTCTGAAAAAAGCAGTGAGCGGTTTGTTCGACAAAATGCTTACCTCCGCAAAAGTAATAAGTGTGAGTAGATGGAATCCGGAAACCATGGTTGAAATTGAAGTTCAGCTTCCAACCTTAAAAACAGAGAAATGGAAAACTATTCACAGGGTAAAATGCCGTGTGGCAGACCTGGAGTACCGTGATTACACTCCTGCAAACTGGGATTCGGAAAAAGGGACATTTAAGTTGTATGTTGAGGCCGGACACAATGGTGCCGGAAGCAGATGGGCGCAACAAATAAAAGCAGGCGATGAGATTTTGCTCGGAGCAGTTCACGCAGCACCAATTCCATCTAAAGAAGGAAAAATTCTTTGCCTGGTCGATTTGAGCGCGTTGGGACATGCCTTAAGTTTGAAACAATTAATAAATCCGGTTAAATTTCCGTTAGAAACAGTAGTTTTTCTTCATGAACAATTTCAAATTCCGCAGCCGCTTCTCCTGCAAAACCCGGAGTTTGATTTTATATACCAGGAAAATGAAGCATGTGCAGCAGTACTTGAAGAATGGATAATGTCGAAAAAATTAAGTAACTATGAATCTATTTGTGTTGCGGGAAATACTCCAATGGTTTCGCAATTGAGAAAGAAATTAAAAGCCAATCCTGAAGTAGAAGCCCGTATTTTTGTTCAAGGCTTTTGGTCATAAATATATATGAATGATAAATGAGCAGATTCCATTAGTTCAATTGCCTGGAAAAACACGTGGCATTGAAATTTTCCAAATGACGGATGAATTAATCTCGGTTGTGGAAGAACAAAACGCACTGGTTCCGCACAGACACGATCATTACATGTGTTTTTTCGTTGAAGAAGGAACTATTTATTTTGGGATTGATTTTCAGGAAGTGAAAATCGTTGCTCCTGCTTTGTTGATTTCTTATCCCGGTCAAATGCATCACCACCTGCATGCAATTGAATCTACAAAAGCGGAAGGCTGGATACTTGCTTTTGACCCGAAATTCATCGAAAAAAACGCTTCCGCGTCTATAGAAGAATCGTTTTCAAATGAGATCATGATTCTGTTCGATCAGGAACAAAAGCACTGGTTTTCTGCTCTCTTTGAATTGATCAACGCTGAAGTGAAACAAGGAGATTCAAGTGCAAACAACACGATAATCGGTCATTTGATAAATGGTTTTTTCGCGAAAACAACTGCACTCTTCCAATTGCAGGAAAAGGAACGCGTTTTGGAATATTCGTCGAGAAGTGTAGAAATTGTAAAAACCTTTAAAAGACTCGTTCGCGAGCAATTTATCAGATCAAAAAAACCTTCTGAATATGCGGATATAATGAATATCAGCACCAGTTATCTGAACGACACGGTAAAGTCGATAACCGGCTTTTCGGCAACAAATTTTATCCAGCAGGAAGTTTTTCGTGAAGCTCAGCGGCTCCTTTGTTATACCAATAAAAGCATCAAGGAAATAGCTTTCCAATTAGGGTATGACGATTACAAGTATTTTATTCGCCTGTTCTCAAAATACGTAAACATTTCGCCAACCAATTTCAGGAAACAAAATCAATAAAAAACGCGTAAATTTGCAACGTTAAATCAAAGATCACTCCATGTAAAAAAGCATTTCTTCAAACAAATTCGCGACAAACCAAAACTCTGGTTATGTCAGTTATTCACTGTTTAAAGAAACAAAACATGCTTATTTTACAAAATATTACATATACACATTCGAACAAATCGTTGCTGTTCAGCAACATCAATCTTATTGTCGGTAAAGGCGATAAAGTAGCTCTTGTGGGAAACAACGGAGTTGGTAAATCGACACTTTTGAAACTCATTTCCGGCGAACTGAATTCTTTCTCAGGTCAGCTTAGAACAGACAGCTTTCCGTATTATGTTCCGCAAATTTTAGGGCAGTATGATCATTTAACCATTGCGCAGGCGCTTCGCGTTGAAGATAAACTCACAGCATTAAAAGAAATCCTCGGCGGACAAATGTCAGAAGCGAACCTGGAGCTGCTTGATGATGATTGGACCATAGAGGAAAAGTGTGCAGAAGCACTTTCCTATTGGCAATTATCTGATTTGGAATTGAACCGAAAAATGGAAACTCTCAGCGGTGGACAAAAAACCAAAGTGTTTCTCGCAGGAATTTCCATTTATCAACCGGAATTGATTCTTTTGGACGAACCCAGCAATCATTTGGATGCTGAAAGCCGTGAATTGCTTTATCAGTTTATCAGATCTTCAATGTGTACGCTGATCGTGGTTAGTCACGACCGGAAACTATTGAATTTATTGAACACAGTTTGCGAGTTGAATTCTCGGGCAATCATGGTTTATGGCGGCTCGTATGATTTTTATGCTGAACAAAAGCAATTAGAGTCTGACGCTTTGAATCACGCTTTGAAAACTAAAGAAAAAGCCCTTCGGAAAGCAAAAGAGAAAGAGCGTGAAACGTTGGAGCGACAGCATAAATTGGATGCGCGTGGAAAGAAAAAACAGGAGAAAGCCGGAGTTGCAACCATTATGTTGAACACGCTAAGGAACAATGCTGAAAAAAGCACCTCAAAACTCAAAGATGTTCATTCTGAAAAACTGTCGGGAATTTCAGAGGAATTAACCGAATTGCGGAATGAAATCCCTGATATTGGCAAGATGAAATTTGGGTTCGATCATTCACAGTTGCATCATGGCAAACGATTGTTTTCAGCCTCAGAAATCAACGTTAAATATAATGACGAATTCCTATGGAAATACAATTTGAACCTGGAAATTGTCAGCGGAGAACGTGTTGCTTTGAAAGGAGTCAACGGTTCAGGTAAAACAACATTGATTCGGCTTATTTCAGGCAGTTTGAATCCACTCGTCGGGACAGTACATCGGGCCGAAATAAAATCAGTCTATATTGATCAGGACTATTCCCTGATAGAAAACAACCTGACTGTTTATGAGCAAGCCCTGAAATTTAATCATTTAGCACTCCAGGAGCATGAAATTAAGGTCCGGCTCAATCGGTTTCTGTTTACAAAGCATAGCTGGGACAAGTCGTGTAATGCGTTAAGCGGCGGAGAACGAATGCGCCTGGTACTTTGTTGTTTGACAATTGCGGATCAATCACCAGACATTATTTTTCTCGATGAGCCAACGAATAATTTAGACCTCCAAAACATCCTGATACTCACAGCAGCCATTAACGAATACTAGGGAACACTGATAGTTGTATCTCATGATGAAGATTTTCTGAAAGAGATTCGCGTTGAACGCACAATAAAGCTTACCTCGAAGTAACCGCTCCTCACTGAAATAATCCTTAATTTTAATTCAGTATGGAAATTGGGATAGACAGTTTTGCGGCGGTGCCTGCAAATTCAACAATAAGCAATGCTCAGGCGATAAATGAATTATTGGAGCGAATTGAATTAGCTGACCAGGTTGGGTTGGATATCTTTGGAATTGGTGAACATCATAGAAAAGAGTTTTTAGACTCTGCTCCATCAATGATTCTGGCCGCTGCGGCTTCAAGAACTAAGAACATCCGATTAACCAGTGCGGTGACCGTTCTGAGCGCCGCCGATCCGGTGCGTGTTTTTCAGAATTTCGCAACGCTGGACCTTATTTCCAATGGTCGGGCAGAAATCGTTGCGGGGCGTGGATCATTTATAGAAGCATTTCCGTTATTCGGATATAATTTGAATGATTATGACGCATTGTTTGCCGAAAAACTGGAGCTTTTACTTCAAATTCAGCAGAACGAAATAGTAAACTGGTCCGGACAATTTCGTCCTGAACTAAGGAACCAGGCAATCTATCCGAGACCATTGCAGGAGAAATTACCCGTTTGGCTTGGAGTTGGAGGGACTCCCGCGTCTTTTGTTCGAGCAGGAGAACTTGGATTACCATTGATGGTTGCAGTAATTGGCGGAGAAACATATCGTTTCAGGCCCTTGATTGATTTGTATAGAGAAGCCTGGGCAGAAGCCGGCCATGATCCGGAACTCCGGAAAGTAGGTCTGCACTCCCTGGGTTATGTAGCCTCCACAAAAGAAGAAGCAATTGCTGATTATTACCCGGGATATGCAGAAATGTTCACCAAAATTGGAAAAGAACGAGGGTTTGCGCCGGTAACCCGTGAACGCTTTGATGCGCAAAACGGTAAACTGGGAGCATTACTGGTTGGTGATCCAACAGAAGTAGCGGAAAAAATAGTTCGTCACAGTGAATCATTGGGTGGAATTTCCAGGTTCACATTTCAAATGGACGCCGGATTGACACATCAGAAATTTATGAAGGCTATAGAACTGATTGGTACTCAGGTTTCGCCACTGGTTAAATCTGCCGTGTCATAAAATCCGGGAATATTTCTGTATTCGTTCATCCTGATAGGACTACATCTGTTTTGATTGAATATTCGGGATCGAAATAATGATTCGTCTTTTGTGAGTATTATTTTGTCGTTCATACATATATTTCGCTTGTTTATAGCAAAAAGCTCCTTACGTTAATTCGTATCTACTAGTTTCGTTAGGATTCACATGCGGTGATTCGAATTATTCACTAGTAACTATAAACAATTAATAATTATGTCTACAGAACCATTTATCGGTGAAGTAAAAGTCTTCGGATTCAATTTTGCTCCAAAAGGTTACATGACTTGTCAAGGTCAGATCCTGAGCATTGCTCAAAACACAGCACTTTTCTCTTTGTTGGGAACAACTTATGGGGGTAACGGTCAAACAACATTCGCCTTGCCTGATTTACAGGGACGTGCTCCAATTGGCCAGGGACAAGGTCCTGGATTGTCTTCATATTCCATGGGAGAAGTTGGAGGTGTTGAAAGCACTTCTTTAACAAGCGCTAACTTGCCGCAGCACGTTCACACATTGAATTCGGCGCGTGTTCAACTGAAAGTAAACGGATCTATTGGTGATGCAAACTCACCGGATGGAGCATATCTGGGTTTCAATGCAACGACTACGGTTTACACTGAAACACCGGGCACCAATGAATTTGCTGCTCCGGCGGTAGTTTCAGGATCAACAGATATTGCAGGAGGAAGTCAACCTTTCTCATTATTGAATCCTTACTTGTGTATGAACTATTCAATAGCAACTCAGGGAATCTTCCCAAGTCGTCCATAAGGTTATTGTTAAACACATGCAAAGGAAGGAAGCTTTAGTTTCCTTCCTTTGTTATATCTGAAAGCGTATGTACACCATCGGATTGTTATTACCTAGATCAACGTTCTATGAGGGAATGAGTTTCGATATTTTTGAAGGACTGAAATGCTCATTGAAAACCAATGAAAAGGAAACCTTTCGTGTAGTAACAGAAAATATTGGTTTCGGTTCAGATAAACAGCAATGTTATCGCGCAGCCGAGCAGCTTTTAATGCATCACGATGCTAAAATTGTGTTTGCATACATAAGTCACAGGATAGCCCAGGCTTTGAGGCCGCTGTTCAATGCTGCAAATAGAATCCTTATAGTGCTTGATTCCGGAGCTAATTTACCTCAGGAGTGGCCATCTTCCCCGAATATTTTCTATCATTCCCTGCATAATGGACTTGGTAGTATGTTGAGCGGTAAAATGGCGTTTTCCGATGGCTTTAAACAGGCCGGAATTACCACGGGTTATTACGATGGGGGGTATCTCCATACTTACGCAGCTTTTAATGGGTTTTCGCTTTCCGGGGGACAGATTTGTTTTAACCACGCTACCGGTTATACGCGAGAAGATTTCTCCATGCAGCCGTTGATTGATAATTTGAAAGAATCTCCAAAAAGCGCAATAATAGCATTGTTTAGCGGAGATTACACCCAATGGTTCTTCAATGAATTGAACAGACATTTTCCGAAACAGGAGTTACCGGTATACCTTTCCCCGTTCGCTTTAGAGGAATCAATGCTTCAGGATGCAGAATTTATAGGATCCAATGTAAAAGGAATTGCAGCATGGTCTCGTGGACTTCCGCATGAATCAAATAGATTGTTTATTGAATCAATGCAAGAGCGTGGAAGAACAGCAAACTTGTTTTCGCTTTTGGGCTGGGAAGCAGGTTTAATTGCTTTAGCACTGGAAGAGAAAGAAGTGAATTTAAATAATACCACCGAAACCGCTGAGGGATTGAGATCCCTTGAATTGGAAACGCCACGCGGTAAAGTTCGTTTCAGCAAATCTTATAATTATTCATTGGCTCCTCTATACAAAGTTCATTTAATTTCGTCAGAAGACAATCGTTGCGAATTGGTAGTTGACGAAACAATAGAAGATCCTTCGGTTATTTTCGAACAATTACTCGCATTACCGCTTGAGAATGCTGTGTCCGGATGGTTTAACAGTTATACCTGTATCTAATGGAAACACCTAAAATACTTGTTTTATGTGGTGGGAGATTTGCATTCCCTGCCTTACAACAACTCGGTTTTGAAAAATATCTCTGTGGTGTTGGTGTTGGAAAAGCAGAACCGGAAGTATTAAAAATTCTTGAGAATGAAGCGAAACACGGAGGTTTTGCACTTAGTTCGTTTAATGATAGAACGAGTTTAAAAGGATTAAGAACATGGATAGATGAATTGAGACCCGACTATATTTTCAGTATCTCTTTTCCGTTTCTGCTTTCGGAGGAAATATTGTCTTATGGAGCACTAAAGTTTATCAATTTTCACCCTGGTCCGTTACCTCAATACAGAGGTCCTATGCCCTTGTTCGAAGTATTGCGCTATGGCGAAAATGAAACTGCGATAAGTGTCCATTTTATGAATTCAGAATTTGATGAAGGAGATTTGATACTTAAAGAGACCATTCCTGTTGAACCAACAGACACATATGGAATTCTTGCGGTAAAAATGAGCGAACGAATGGCCTTGGTTTGTCTGAATATTGCTGAGATGGTCCAATACGGATCTTTCATTCCTTCTCAGGCACAAGATCCGGGTGATGCACGCTATTTTGAAAAACCGGAAGCCGAGGATACCAGTATTCGCTGGAAACACATGTCAGCAACAGAAATTGTTGACCTTATAAAGGCTTGCAATCCCTGGAATCAGGGAGCTGATGCTCTGTTGATGGGAACCCCGGTTAAGTTAGTTTCCGCTGAATTATCACAGGAAAATCATACTACCAATCCCGGAACAATAACCGAAACATCTGAAAAATCAATTTCGGTAGCCTGCCGCGATGGTGAGGTTATTGATATTCACATACTAGGAGGTGAAAAAGGAATCCTTACTGCGAAGCAGTTTGCAAGCTTAAAACCAATAATCGGATCGTCTTTTAATTAAGCGATTGGACGTTAAAAACAGAATTTTCGTCGTTCATGCACGTATTTCTGTCGTTCATACCATTTTTAATTTATAGCTTCGCGTTCAAATTATCTTTGTATTGACTAAGTAATGTAAAGTCAAAAAACAAGATCAAATTAATCACTATGATTATGAAAAGACAACTATTTACAACCTTGATAGCAATGTGTTTTGCTTTCAGTGGTTTCTCTCAAACCCAATTCTGGGTAGATGATTTCGAAGGGGCATCCTCCAGCAACGGAACGAGAACTCCTAGTTTTAATGACGCAGCTCCTATAGCGACCCGTTATTTTAGAGCGGTCACTACTGCTGAAATAACTGCTTCACCAATGTATACAAACGTGCAGGGATCGAGATTCTGGGCAGCAGAAGATGTTGATAATCTTGCCGCAGGAGACCCGTCACAAGATGTGGCCTGGTCGGTAAATATTGCTGGAAAGACAGGAATTACTTTCGATGGGTATTTTGCAGCAACTTTGGGAACAGTTTGGGATCACGGTTCTTCTACTGTGCTGCAGGATTTTATGATTATACAATATAGAATTGATGCTGGTCCATGGACTACCTTTATTAGCTTTCAACCGAATGTCGCGAATTCAGCTACTGGTGCTTTGTCAGTAGACACAAATAATGATGGTCTTGGAGATGGAACATCTTTAACGAATAACTTTGCTAAATTCTCAGCTTCTATTCCCGGTACAGGTACTACTTTAGAAATACGTTGTGAATCAAGCACAAACGCACTTGCAGAAGAATTGGCGTTTGATGATTTCCGTTTGTTCGAAGCACCAGCCTGTACTAATCCTACCATTACCACACCTCCTTCGAGCACAAGTGTTTGTAATACTGGGAATACTTCGTTTACTATTGCTGCAACAGGAGCGACAGGTTATCAGTGGCAGGTGAACACTGGTTCGGGGTTTGGTAATATCACAAATGGTGGTGTTTATTCGAATGCCACAACAGCTACACTCAATATTACAGGAGTATCATCTGGCATGAGTGGTTATTTATACCGTTGTCTCGCTACCTCAAGTGGTGGTGCGTGTAGCACAACTTCAAGTCAGGCAACGCTAACAGTTTCTACACCAACTCTTACTGCTAATTCTCAAACAAATATTGCGTGTTTTGGTGGATCAACAGGTGCTGCCACAGTTAATGCTGCAGGCGGTGGTATTTCACCGTATACTTACAACTGGACTCCCGGAACACCAACAGGTGACGGAACAACATCTATTACAGGTTTAACAGCAGGTACATGGACATGTACGGTAACTGACAACATCGGTTGTACAGCTGCGGTAAACTTTACTGTTACCCAAGTAGCAGCCATTGTAGTAACTCCAAGTAGTCAAACCAATGTGTCTTGTTTCGGCGGATCGAACGGAGCTGCTTCTATTAATACGCCTACCGGTGGATTAGGTGGATATAGCTATAACTGGACTCCTGGAAATCCAACAGGCGACGGAACAATTTCCGTAACCGGATTAACAGCAACAACTTGGACTTGTACAGTAACTGATGGTTTGGGCTGTACAAAAACTCAGAACTTTACTGTTACGGCACCTCCTGCTATTACGGTTACTCCAAATAGTCAAACCAATGTATCTTGTTTCGGTGGCTCGAACGGAGCTGCCTCTATTAACACTCCTACCGGAGGAGCAGGTGGTTATTCTTATAACTGGACGCCAGGAAACCCAACCGGAGATGGAACAATTTCTGTAACCGGATTAACTGCTCAAACATATACTTGTACTGTAACAGATGCAAATAGCTGTATAGCAACACAAAATTTTACTCTTACATCTCCTCCTGCGATCAATACGGCAGCAGGTTCATTAACCAATGTTGCCTGCTTCGGCGGTACAACCGGTGCTGCGAGCGTTAGTCCTACAGGCGGCGCGGGCGGATATACCTATGACTGGACACCTGGCACTCCTACAGGAGACGGTACAAATGCCATTACGGCATTGGCTGCTAATACATATACAGTAACGGTAACCGATGCCAACAGTTGCACCGCTACACGTTCTTTTACGCTTACATCTCCTACA
>CAMLIF010000110.1 GCA_946479985.1 uncultured Flavobacteriales bacterium | reverse complement strand
TTGAAATCCGTGAAAACATCCTTCCCATTATTGAAGAATATGGCGTGGATCTGGTTTTGAACGGACACAGCCACAGTTACGAACGCAGTTATTTGATAGATGGCCATTACGGGTATTCAGATGATCTTACGGAATCTATGGTCCTCGACTATGGAGATGGAGGCGCAGCAAATGATTGTCCGTACAAAAAAGAAACTTCTACCGACATTTCTCACAAAGGAACTGTTTATGCAGTAGTTGGCTGTTCAGGAAAGCTGAGTGGTACGGCATCTGGCTGGCCGCATCCTGTTATGTATCATTCAGATGAAAATACGCTCGGTTCAATGCTGTTGACTGTAGATCACAATAAACTGAGTGCTTCATTTATTGGCGCAGACGGCAATTCAACAGATCACTTTACCATTTTAAAGAATGCCGGAACCAGAGATACATTAACTGTTTGCCCCAATACCGAAATCACACTTATACCTTCGTTTCCGGGACCAATTACCTGGTATCCTTCAGGAATAACTGCCGACTCACTAACTGTTTCACCGGTATTTTCTACCATGTACATTGCCAACAGTTCAGACGCATGCATCGCTGATACTTTCGTTGTGATAATGGACCAATCTCCCAACTGCAATCTCTCAGTTACTGAAATCAACAGCAAAGATCCCGAATTCGCAGTTCAGTTTTGGGACGAAAACACTATTCTATCGCTTATGTGGTCAGGCTTTACGGACAATAACGTTCAAGTTTCTGTTTACAACATTTTCGGGCAAAACGTCTATGACAAACAAATTGCAAACCAACCGGAAAAGAACCAGCTAAGTATTTCTACCGAACAATTCTCTTCGGGCACCTATTTCGTGCGAATGACAGACCATCAAAATAGTATTGTAAGACAATTCATCAGAAAATAAATCAAAAAAATGAACAAAAACTACTTCTTTATTCTTGCTGGCATGCTGATGTCAGCAACTGGTTTTACGCAGTGTACAACCACCAATCTGACTAACGACCTCACAGTTTCTTCCTCAACATTTATGTCAGGAACATACAACATTACAGGTGATTTTCACGTGCCTGCCGGGGTAACCGTATTTGTGCAGTCTTATGAAAACGGCGGTTGCGGGAAACTTGAAATTCACGCCGAAAACATTCTGATCGAAGGAACTATTAACGGAGATTTTTCCGGTTTTAAAGGTGGAAACGGAGGCGCTCCGGGAACAGCAGTAACCAGTCTTACAGGTGACGGAACAGCTATAAATGATTGTTCAAACAAAGACAATACCGGGCAAGTAACTTTAGAACCCGGACAATCAGGAAATAACGGCGACGGACCTGGTGCCGGTCTTGCAGGAACTGATGGACAAAACGGTTCCGGGCCGAAGCAGCAATGCTTAAGCCTTGATGATGAAGCCGGAATGATCGGTGGATCGGGAGGTGCCGGAGGCGGTGCCGGCGGAAGTTACGGAGGCGAAGGATCTGACGCAGGAAATGGCGGTGCAGGAACAGGATCTTATCAATCAACAGGATTAAATGTCTCTACAGGATTTCCGGTTGTGGGAGGAAACGGCGGAACAGGCGGAACACCAAATGCTGCTTATGGAACTGAAAGCGGGCAAGACATTGAACTAGGTTCTGGTGGTGCCGGAGCCGGAGGTGGCGGTCGTTCTTATGACAGCGGACTTGGAGGTTCTAACGGTGGAAACGGCGGCGGAACAGTTGTTTTAATGGCAAGTGATTCATTAGCAGTTTTCGGAACCATTTCCGTAAACGGAGAAAATGGCGCATCGGGCGGCGATGGCGGAAACGGCGGAGCTTCACCGAAATGTTGTGAAGATGGTTGTGACGACTGTGGCGAAGCAACACTTTCAACCGGATCAGGAGGTGGCGCAGGATCGGGCGGTGGTTCAGGCGGTGGAATCTTACTTCGTGCTGAAACTTATGCGGAAATTACAGGAACTCTTGCAGCAAAAGGTGGAGACGGTGGAAATGGCGGACTGCGCGGAAACGGCGTTTCCTGTGATTACTCAGCAACGTTCTGTGGTTCTCAATCACTAACAAGCGGTAACGGAAATGCCGGAAATCAGGGAGGAGCCGGCGGTGGAGGTCGTATCAAGATCTTTGTTCCTATTTGCTCTTTATCAGATGTTCAACCAACTACCCAAATGATTGGAGGAAGTGGTTTTGCAGCAGGACAACAGGGAACTTATTTCTTGGGATGCAGTGAATTATCATTGATGGAAGAAGCCTTAGAAGCTCAAATAAACATCTACCCGAATCCGGCAAAAGAACAAATGAAAGTTTCAATTGCCTCCGGTAATTATGAAGCAGAAATGTTCATTACAGACATCAGTGGTCGCATTGTTCATTCTCAAACAGCTGAATTAAGCGAAAACGCCATATCCATTGATCTTTCAAATATGGAACAGGGAACGTACCAAATCACGTTCAAGATTGCAGGAAGCATTATCAATAAACGATTCATCCGCATATAAGACATGAGATACTTTTTCGTATTGCTTGCTGCAATTTCAGGAATTCAATCGGTTTCTGCTCAGCATACTTCCAAATCTGTTCAGGCTTGCCTTGCCCCATTCTATCATGGTGTAGCTTCAGGCGATCCATTGTCTGACCGGGTAATTATCTGGACACGCTTTACCCCTGATTCACTTGATCCTGCACCACAAATTGTGGAATGGAAAATTGCGCTGGATACATTATTCACTCAAGGAACACAATCAGGCGTTGTTATAACAGACGAATCGGTAGATTACACGGTAAAAGCAGATCCAACCGGCTTGCTGGCTAACACAACTTATTATTATCAGTTCAAAGCGAATAATCAGCTTTCAGTAATAGGAAGAACACGTACTGCTCCTATGGGAGATTGTGATAGTCTGCGTTTCGCTGTAGTCTCTTGTGCAAATTATGAGGCAGGGTATTTCAATGTCTTCGCAAATTTGAAAGAACGTAATGACTTTGATGCTGTGATTTGCCTGGGCGATTATATCTACGAATATGAATCGGGCGGATACGCACCAAATGAGACGGCAAATCGTCAGTGGTCGCCCGAAAACGAAACAGTATCCCTACTCGATTATCGTTCACGTTATTCAACCTATCATCTGGATGACAACTTGCGCGAATTACATCAGCAGTTTCCGTTCATTGTTGTTTGGGACGATCATGAAACAGCAAACGATTCATGGATGAACGGTGCAGAGAATCATCAAACGAATGAAGGAAGTTTCAGTGCGCGAAAACAAGCCGCAAAAAAAGCATTCTTCGAGTGGCTTCCGATTCGTACTACCGGTACAACAGATCAGTACCAGATTTTCAGAGACATCAGGTACGGCGATTTGGTTGATTTAATCATGCTTGACACAAGACTTCACGGACGGGAAGAACAGGCAGGAACATCCGGCACAACGGTTACTTCCCAGAATCGACAATTATTGGGAACTGACCAGTTTTCATGGCTGGGAGATCGTTTGTCATCCAGTACTTCTCAATGGAAATTACTTGGACAACAGGTAATGATGGCTCCGCTTACACTTTTCGGAATTCCGCTAAACGGCGACCAATGGGATGGTTATCCGGCTGAACGAACCCGTGTTTACAACTACATTCTGAATAATAACATCACAGATGTTGCCGTTCTGACAGGTGATATACACTCATCCTGGGCAAATGATCTTCCGGGACCAACTTACAATGGTTCAACCGGCGGCGGATCAGTTGGAATTGAGTTTGTTGCTCCAAGTGTCACATCACCCGGTATTGATATTCCTGCCGGAGCATCAGCAGTTATGGCATCGAACAGTCATATCAAATACGCCGATTTATCGCAGCATGGATATGTTATTCTTGACATTAACAAGCAACGTATTCAGGCCGACTGGTATTATGTTTCCACGGTTGATCAGCCATCGTCTGACTTTTCTTATGCGGCGTCGTTCAAATCCAATCATCTTACCCGGCATTTGGTGAGTTCCCCCTCTGCAAGCGTGCCACGAGAAAACATTCAGTTGTTTCAAACGCAAAGCTGTCCGTTCTATGCACCAAATACAGCAGGAGTTAAAAATCAGGAGTCAATAGTCTTTTTGAGCGTGTCTCCAAATCCTGCTTCAGAGATGCTCTATCTGAATTTGAGTATTCCGTTAAACGGTCAGTTAACATTTGAACTCATAGATCCGGCAGGGAAAATTCATTTGTTAAGTCAACATACAGTATTTACTCCCGAAAGCGCACAATTTTCTATTGATATATCTTCCTACAGTGCAGGCATATACATTCTAAAAGCCAGTATCAATGGACTGGAAAAGAACATTCGGGTTGTTAAGCTATAATGTAAACCGTTAAATACATACTATCAACCATTCACAATGAGGTTACCTGACAACAAATCACGGTAACCTTTTTCTTTTATATTTGTATAAAACCGATTATTATGAAACGTATTCTTTTCTTTTCGACAATCCTTTTAGGAACATTCATCACCTCATGCGGCTCCGATGCCCCTGTTGATCATTCAAATGATGTTGATTTGGGTAAAATAGAAGGTAACAACTATACCTGTGATGAAATTGGCTGGGAAACAAGCTATCCGGAGACCTGGAAAATTACTTCGAAAAAGAGTTTGGAGGCACTGGATGAAAGTTCACAGCGTGCTTCAGGACAAGATATCAAAAAGAACAAGGATCTTAAACGTTTGTTAGCTTATCAATTGGATTTCAACAATAGCTTTCAGTCGACCATTGAAACCTATAAAGGCAAAACTGCCGAAGACTACCATAAAGCAAAGAAAAACGTTCGTGAGAGTGTTTATGTTTCATACTTTGATGCAGGAATTCGGGTTGATACCAGCGCTTCAACTTACAAGTCAGGAAATATAACATTCGATGTATTTCAATTGAATCTGTATAACCGGGAAGGTGAAGCATACGCTCATCAGGTAATGTACACTGCCATTATCAAAGACTATTATTTCACAGCGGTAATTGCGTATGATGAAGAGAAGTACAAGGAAAAAATGCAAAAATCTATTGCTCCGGGTACCTTTAAATAGAATCTTCCAACTCTTTATTAAACTGAAAAATAAGATCATTCTCGAAGCCGCGGCTTTGGAGAAAGCGGAGCAATTTGGCTTTTCGTTTCCAAATATCTTTTTCTTTCTCAAGCTCTTTCCACTTACGTGACATGAGATCTTTCAGAATTTGCTCGTAAACCTCATCTTCGAACGAATATAAGGCTGTTTGTATGATCCGTTTCGGAATAAACTTGGCTAATAGTCCCTGTTTGATCTTGTAACGTCCCCAATGTTTGATCCGGAGTTTTCCGGAAGCATAAGCAATGGCAAAACGTTCTTCATCCAGAAAACGGTATTCAATGAGATGCGCCATGATTCGTCCGCTTTGTTCGGCGTCTAAACCCCAGGCTTTTAATTTTGTGGAAACTTCGTAGTGGCAGCGTTCCTGATATGCGCAGTAGGCTTCGATTTTGGCTTTAGCCTCTAAAAAAGAGAAATTGCCCTCCTTCATCAGAGAGCAATTTCATTATTGTTTTTGTCGTGGAAAGTATATTGCAGCAAGTGATGCGCCATTACTCCTTTCACATCGATCCATTTTTTGTACTTAAAGAACCATTTCCATTGTCTGGAGATCAATCCCTTTTTGAAGTAAGCCTCCAAATATGGGTGAACCATCAATGTGAGTTTGGTTTCTTTGCGATCCTGAATCAGGTAATTCAGGTTTGTTTCAATTTCTTCAGACAACAGAATAGATGCCTGAACTTCGCCGGTTCCGTTACATGTCGGACACATTTCAGAAGTGTTGATATCCGTTTCCGGACGCACACGCTGACGTGTAATCTCAACAACACCGAACTTAGACGGAGGAAGAATATTGTGTTTTGCGCGGTCGCCTTTCATAGCATCCTTCAAACGCTCAAACAACTCTTTGTTATTTTCCTTATCATGCATATCGATAAAATCGATACACACAATTCCTCCCATATCGCGCAATTGCAGTAAACGTGCAATCTCGTCGGCAGCTTCCAGGTTTGTTGTCAATGCATTGTTTTCCTGACCATCGGCTCCTTTACGGTTACCGCTGTTCACATCAACAACGTGCATTGCTTCGGTATGTTCAATAATCAGGTAGCCTCCTGAAGGAAGCGGAACCTTTTTGCCAAACATCGCTTTGATCTGCTTATTGATTCCGAAACGTTCAAAGATTGAGAGTTTACCATCGTAAAGTTTTACGATTTTCTCTCTTCCCGGAGCAATTTCAGAAATGTATTCTTTCAATTCACCAAACAGCTTTTCGTCGCCTACATGGATATTTGAAAAATCACCGTTCAATAAATCACGAAGAATAGAAGATGTTTTGTCCAATTCGCCTAAAACACGTTTTGGCGGAGTTGCTGCTCTCAAATTGGTGTGCATCAGCTTCCATTTCTCCATCAGGTTTCTAAGGTCCTGATCGATATCTTCTACTTTCTTGTTTTCAGCAACAGTACGAATGATAACTCCAAAATTCTTCGGGCGGATATTTTCGAGAATACCTTTCAGGCGGTCTCTTTCTTCCTGACTTCTGATTTTTTGAGAAATCGAAACTTTGTCTGAAAACGGAACAAGCACTAAATACCTACCCGCAAATGTAAGTTCTGCGCACAAACGCGGACCTTTACTTGAGATAGGTTCTTTTGCAACCTGAACCAGGATCGGCGATGACGTAGCTACGATATCGCTTATTTTTCCTTCTTTAGGAATGTCTTTTTCCGATTTAAAATATAGCAAATCGGATACAGTTTGCTTTCCGTTGAGGGTTTCCTTGGTGAATTTATGGGAAGACAGAAATTGCGGTCCTAAATCTAAATAATGTAAAAACGCATCTTTTTCGTAACCTACGTCAACGAAAGCTGCATTTAAACTAGGAACCACTTTACGAACTTTTCCGAGATAGATATCTCCAACTCCAAAGTCCATTTTCCCTTGTTCTTCTTGTAACTCAACCAATTTGCCATCTCGAAGCAATGCTATTGAAACACCGCCAGTGCGGGATTCAACTACAAGTTCTAAACTCACAAGCGTTACAATTAGAAAATGATTAAAACAGAAAAACTTAGCAAGCTGAACACTTACTAAGCTCTTCCAAAAAAAATTCTAAGAAAAATTATTTCTTTTTCTTATGACGGTTTTTTCTTAATCTTTTCTTACGCTTGTGCGTCGACATCTTATGTCTTTTTCTTTTCTTACCGCTTGGCATGACAATTTTATTTTATGTTAGTATTCTAAATTCTTTCTAAATCTCCATAGTTGACGACTGAAAAAAAACACTCCTGTCGTCAAACAGGAGTGCAAAGATATAAAAATTAATTTTCCGTCAACTAATAGACTTAAAAACAAGTAAATTATTTAACGATCTGCTTGTTTTTCACCTCGTCAACAAAGGTTTTTGCCGGTTTAAACGCCGGAATGTTGTGCGCCGGAATAATGATTGTGGTGTTTTTAGAAATGTTACGACCTGTTTTCTCTGCACGTTCCTTTACAATAAAGCTCCCAAAACCTCTTAAATAAACGTTTTGCCCTTTAGTCAATGAAGTCTTGATCGACGTCATAAACGCCTCAACAGCTTTTTGCGCTTCGTTTCTTTCCAATCCTGTCCCTTCTGCAATCTCAGCAACGATATCTGCCTTTGTCATCTTACTTTTATTTATTTATTTTCAACAATGTGATTTTCAGTTACAAAAGTAATGACCCAAACGCATTAAATTTGTAGGATTAGGATTTTTTTTCAAACTTTTCCCCAAATGACTGATTTCGTTCTACTAATCAATAAATGGTACAGACTAAACGCCAGAATCTTGCCATGGAGAGAAACGCAAAATCCATATTTTATATGGTTATCGGAGGTAATTTTGCAACAAACGAGAGTTGACCAGGGTCTAAATTACTATTTGAGCTTCATAAAAAACTATCCTGAATTGACCGATTTGGCAAATGCCGATGAAGAATCTGTTCTCAAACTTTGGCAAGGATTGGGTTATTATTCACGGGCCCGAAACCTGCATAAAACCGCAAAACAGGTTCGCGATGAATTTAACGGCGAATTTCCTCAATCGTACAACGAAATTATTCAGCTAAAAGGAATTGGTCCTTATACCGCAGCAGCAATTTCCTCTTTTGCATTCAATTTACCACATGCGGTGGTTGACGGCAATGTTTATAGAGTTTTGAGCAGAGTTTACGGAATTGATGAAGCTATTGATTCCGGACCGGGAAAGAAAATGTTCCAGGAACTTGCAGATTCACTCATTCCTCATGCTGAGCCCGCACTTTTCAATCAGGCAATTATGGAGTTCGGCGCAATGCAATGTACTCCCAACAACCCAAACTGCGATGAGTGTGTTCTTTCGAAGATTTGCGTTAGCGCTCATAAACCCGATTTGATAAAGAAACGTCCGTTTAAGAAAGGTAAAACCAAAGTGAGAAAACGCTATTTCCACTATTTACATTACGAAAACAAAGGAACAATAGCTTTGAAACAACGCACCGACAAAGATATCTGGGAAAAGCTGTACGAATTTCCGTTGATCGAAAGTTCAAATCAAGAAATTCCCGAAATACTCCACGATTCAGCCGAACTGCGCTACAAAACGAAACATATTCTCAGTCACCAGCATATTTACGCCTTCTTTTATCAATCCGATTCAACTTCTATTGATAGCAGCGATTTTGAATTTGTAGACAAAAACCAATTGCAGGACTACCCTATTCACCGTTTGATGGACAAATATTTGGAGCAACTTTGAAGGTATTTAATCACGATTTATCTAGCTCCGCGCTAACGCTTGACTTTATCAAAAGCTATCGCTTTTTCATATATTTGTAAATAGAGTAAAAATTCAAGATAGATGGCTGGTAGTGTAAACAAAGTGATTTTAATAGGAAACCTCGGGAAAGATCCTGAGATCAAACGATTGGAAAACGGAACTGTTATTGCCAATTTTCCTCTGGCAACTTCTGAAAGCTATACCGATAAAGCATCAGGAACAAGAAGAGACATCACCGATTGGCACAATATTGTCCTCTGGAGAAACCTGGCTGAAATTGCAGAAAAATATGCCCGCAAAGGAGCGAAAGTATACATTGAAGGAAAATTGAAAACAAGATCCTGGACAGATGCAAACGGTCAGCAGCGCTATATTACAGAAGTGGTTGGAGACGAACTGACTTTACTTACTCCTCGTTCCGACTCCACAAATCAGACCTCTAATTCGGGGGCTCCGTATCCCGAAGAACCTCAAACACCTCAGCAGCCAATGGATATTGGTGAAGATGAAAACGACGATTTACCTTTTTAGTATTTTGACCCGATAAAATGGACGATCCATTACCCATAATTATCCAAACCGGTGTAACAAGCTCTGAAACAGTTATTTTCATTGTTTCAGCTGTTTTATTACTAGTACTTTCCGCAGTCTTCTCTTCTTCTGAGCTGGCATTTTTCTCTTTGAGTCCAACCGAAAAGGATGAACTGGAAGCAGAAAATTCAAGAAGTGCGCGTTTGGTGCAAAAATTAATTCTTCGCCCGAAAGATTTACTTGCCACCATTCTTATCGGAAACAATTTTGTGAACGTCTGCATGGCTATTATGTCGACGGAATTCCTTGAAAAAGTTCTTCCCGAAGCGGGCGAATTCGGATGGCTGCGATTTACAATTGAGGTCATCGGCATTACACTGGCCATTTTGCTATTCGGTGAAGTTGCTCCTAAAATGTATGCAACACGCCATGCCAAAACCATTTCTTTACTGATGGCCCAGCCGCTGTATGCAATCAATTCACTTCCACCTTTCTCGTGGCTAAGATGGCTTCTGGTTAACGGGACCAGCCTGGTTAACAAACGATTGAAAAAGCGCGGGGTCAGTATTTCATCCGATGACCTGGAACAAGCCATTGCATTAACAATTGAAGACGAGGCAACCAAAGATGAGCAGCGAATCCTGGAAGGAATAGTCAAATTCGGAAATACGGACGTAAAACAAATTATGTGTTCTCGCCTGGATTGTGTAACCCTGTCCAATGAATTCACTTTCAAAGAAGTCCGCGCTATTATTTTAGAAGCCGGGTATTCGCGTATGCCGGTTCATGAAAACAGTTTCGATAATGTCATTGGTATTCTATACATAAAAGATCTTCTTCCGTTTTTGGACCAGGAGAATTTTGAATGGCAAACACTGATCCGCAAACCGTTTTTCGTGCCGGAAAACAAAAAGATCGACGATTTGCTGAAGGAATTCCAGGGAATGAAAATGCACATGGCAATTGTAGTAGACGAATACGGCGGTTCCAGCGGATTAGTAACTTTGGAAGATGTACTGGAAGAAATTGTTGGCGATATCACCGATGAGTTTGATGATGATGAAATCAGTTATACCAGGATCGATGAGAACGTTTTCCTGTTCGAAGGAAAAACAGCGTTGGTAGATTTCTACAAAGTGGTTGAAATAAGCGGAAAAGAAATCGACTCACTGAAAGGAGAAGCCGATACACTTGGTGGATTTATTACCGAGCAAGCCGGGAAAATATTACGGAACAACGAATACATTAAAGTAGAAAATATCACTCTCATTGTTGAATCGTCGGATAAACGGCGCGTCAAAATGGTAAAAGCAATTATTGAAAATGAAGAAGTTTAATCTATTGTCCCTTTTAACAATCGTATTGGTTTTAAGCGCCTGCGGTAATGATGAATTGTTAGTTCCGAAACCGCCAAGTTTCCTGAGAACCGATCTTCCGGAACACAAATACACCAAAATGGCTTTAGACGAACCTTACAGCTACGAAGTTTCCACGTCATACATAGTGAAGCCTGTGCTTTTTGGAAGCGAACCAACAAATCACCAGGAAATTAACTTGCTGCCAATAAACGGTGTTCTTTATTTGAACTACTATACTTTGCCGAATCATGATACATTGGTTCGCTACATCAATTTGTCAAATGATAAAGTTGATGAACACCAGATCAAGGCATCCAAAATTGAACGCAAACGATTCATTTTCCCTGATAAAAAAGTGTACGGAACTTTCTTCGAATTACAGGGCGATGTAGCCACAAACTACCAATTCTACTTAACTGATTCAACCAACAATTTCATTCGCGGCGAAGTATTGATGAACTGTAAACCGAACTACGATTCCCTTCGCCCGTCACTGGAATACCTGAAAAAGGATTTGTATCACATGATCGAGACTTTTGAGTGGAAATGAAAATCATATTCTATCTAATCACATCACTTGCATTACTTGCATCTTGTCTTTTTAACTCAAGCGGATGTAAAATAAAAGGTTTATCAAAAGATGAGAAAAAGTATTTAGATAACATTGACAATTACTCAGAACTAATTTATTCGATTACAAAAAACGATACATTGGCTGATTCAACTATCAAGGTAAATTGTGAAAAAGTAGAATACTTCGTTACAACATGCAATAAGTTTGAATTGGGACCAGAACAATTTGAATCAGGTATAATTGCTTATCGACTACCTTCTTGGGTTCTTAAATACTTAAGTTATAAAGACTTTTCCGTGTCATTCAGTCATGATAATAACAGCACAAAAATCTGCGTAAAGAATTTATCACTGGGAGATTTATATGCTCAAGATTTAACTGATTTTGACTCTCTACCAGAAATAAAAATATTTTCTCCAATTGCGCAGGATTCAATTAAAGTTTATGAAATTGATCAGGTATATTGCGATGGTCCTATTGGTCGCGGAAGCTATTTTATTCAGGCTGCTTATTGGTCAAACAAGTACGGACTAGTCAGAATTAAAAAAAGTAATGGAACAGTATTCGATTTAATCGAAAGAAAGAGATAATCCTGCGCCGTACGTTTACTATCTATAACCCGCAGACGAGCGCGGAAGAACGCGGAAGCAAGTGCTAACTAAGCATTACCTTAATGCACGCTGAAGATTTTTAATCTGTCAAAGACAGATTAAATTTCTTTCGCGCTCTATGATTACAAACATCCACATCAGCGATCCTCCGTGCTCGTCTGCGGGAAATAGTTAACATCTCCTGGTCCTGTTCCATACTAACACGTTTTACTACCTATAAATCTAAAATTCACTTGTCATTTTTAGCAAAAAAGAAGTAACTTGTGCTACTCTATAATACGAAAATGAAAAAACTACTGATTATTGCACTTCTCTCCTGTGCATCCACTACTTATGCCCAAAAGTATTCCCGGGCTAAGATTTTTACCGATAGTGACGGGTTACAAACTCTTGCCGAAAAAGGCATTGCAGTTGATCATGGCGAATACAAAAAAGGAACCTTCTTTATTTCCGATTTCTCCGAAGCTGAAATTCAAAGCATTCGCGACGAAGGTTTCCAGGTAGAGATCATGATTGATGATGTCAAGGCATTTTACGTTGCGCAAAACCATGTGAACTCGCAGGTTGAAGAGGAAAAGAACACCACTTGTTCAAACACTTCTGCCGGAAACAGCTTTACTCCTGCCGTTCCTTCCAATTTCAATTTGGGCGACATGGGTGGATTCTATACCTACCAGCAATTTTTAGATGAAATTGATGCAATGGCTGCGCAATTCCCGAATCTTATTACAGCAAAAGCACCTATTTCCACTTTCCAATCTATTCAGGGACGACCTATTTATTACTTAAGACTCAGTGACAATCCGAACACAGACGAAGGAACTACTGAACCGGAAATTCTTTACAGCGCTGTCCATCATGCACGTGAACCGAACTCACTTTCCGAAGTAATCTTCTACATGTGGTATTTATTGGAAAACTACGACAACGATTTGGAAGTAAAATACCTGGTAGACAATACCGAAATGTACTTTGTTCCGATGGTAAATCCTGACGGATATATCTACAACGAAACTACCGATCCTAACGGTGGCGGAATGTGGCGGAAAAACCGTCGTTTAAACAGCGGCGGAAGTTACGGTGTCGATTTGAACAGAAATTACTCGTATGGCTGGGGAACAACCGGAACAACGTCAACACAAAATAACGAAACATATTGTGGAACAGGGGCTTTCTCTGAGCCGGAAACACAGGCTATGCAATGGTTCTGTGAAAACAGGGATTTTGTTTACGCTTTCAACGCACATACCTACGCAAACGACATACTTCACCCAATAGGTACAACGACAGCTGAATTTGCAGAAGATCATGATTATTTCCAGGCATTCACACACCACATGGTCATGTATAACGGCTATGCTGCAATTAAAAGTTCAGCTTTGTATCCCGCTTCAGGTGATTCCGACGATTACATGTATAAAGTAGATACGGTGGTAAAACCAAAGATTTTTGCAATGACGCCGGAAGTTTCAAATACTTCGGGAGGATTTTGGCCTGCTTTTAACCAAATCACAGGAATCTGCCAGGAAATGGTATTCCCGAATTTGGTTTTGGCACATCTTTCTCGTGTTTATGTACTTAGCGAAGATACAGACCCAACAAATGTTGCTTCAACTACCGGAAACTTTAATCATTCTTCTTACCGACTTGGAAACATGGATGGTCCCGTAACCGTAACAATTACTCCAATTACAGGAATTGCAAGTGTTGGCGGATCCGTAAGTCATGATCTCAACGTAATGGAAACTGAA
>CAMLIF010000109.1 GCA_946479985.1 uncultured Flavobacteriales bacterium | reverse complement strand
GGTGTCTTGCGATCTGCGCTTAACAATTAACCCATAAACTTCTTCACGGATTTGCGGATCCGGATCTTTCAATAAATTAGCCGCTCTCGGCATTGTAAGCATTTCTCCTTTGTATTCGATTTGCTGTGCGCCAATTATTCCGCTGTACGTTTGGCTCAATTCGCTCAATTCTGTTTCAAGCGGAATGTTTTTCTCGGAGAATAATTTTAAAGCAGTTTCAGCTCCTCTGAAATAGATATGATAAGCTTCGGACTCTTTTTTCAACTCATCTACCCAGCTCTGTTCAAGCATCTTTTTATTCAGAGCATCTTCTTCCGGAGCTAAATGCGGCTGTATCTCATTCACAAAGAAAGAGTAGGCGTTTGCACGCTCTTCGTCTGTGGTATCAATAGTCATTTTGATATAGCGCCAGGCCATATCTTCTTCCAAAACTGCTTCCAGTTCACTCTTATCTTTCAGCCATTGAAGAAAATCTTCTTTGGTGGCAATTACTCGATTCTTCAGATCGTTGTAATATACGGAAACAGACTCCCAGGAGTCGCATTTAAAGTCTTTAGCTATGTAATTTCTCATTGTTTTCTTGCAATATAGAGTTCTTAGTTTTCCACTCTTAATCTGTGTCTGTGGGAGACTTTACCAAATTACTCAAAAATGAGCATTGAAAATGTAAGGCAAAAAAAAGTTCCGATCCACCTGAGGCGGACCGGAACTTTAAAATATTGAATAGGCTATTATTTCCCTCTGCTTGATCCTGTTTTAGGAGCTGCAACTTTTTTCGCGCTTGCTGCTTTTCCGGCTGCTTTAACCGGTCCTTTCGGAGCAACAGCTTTAACTGCAGCTTTTGCAGGAGCTGCCTTTTTAGCAGGTGCTTTCTTTGCAGGAGTTTCAGCAGTTTCATCGGTCGCATCAGCTTTTGCAGTTTTCTTTTTTGTTGCTGGGCTTGTCGAAGCATTCGCTTTTTTCTCTTCCTTTTCCTCAACAACAGGCTCTTCAGGTTTCAATTCACCCGCTTTGTGCAGTAAATTGTACCATTGGAACAATTTCTTGATATCAGAACCGTAAACACGCTCCTGATCGTAATTCGGAAGAATCTCTAAAAGGTATTTTTGCAATTTTGCTGCATCTTCTTTGTGAGAAATAGTTGTACCACCTTTTTCTTTTTCAAAGATCACTGTAAAAATCTCTTTTAAAGGTTTGTCATCATCAACTGTGTAAATTGAGATATCTTCCAATGCGGAGATTCTGTCTGTAGCGTACGCCGGAACTTTCTTACGATCTTCCAATGATTCTACGATCAGGTTATTTTTACCTTGTGCGATTACTTTAAATAATCCTGGTTTTCCAGAGATTGCAATTATTCCAGCTAAGTTCATTTACTTCTAAAATTTGCCTCAAAAATAAGGCTTTGTTTTTATTTGACTCTATTCTTTGATAAATTTCAGAGTTTGAGTACTTGTTTCTCCTGTGATTTTTACCAGGTAGGCTCCGCTCGACCATTGTGAACAGTCGATTGCAGAAGAATTGGACGTAACGATTATTTTTCCGCTTAAATCACTCACTACAATTTTTGAGATCTTATTCCCTGAAACAACCTGGAACGAATTTTTACCCGGATTCGGGAATAAGGTATAAGCACTTGTTAGTTCAATTAAACCTGCACCGATCTGGTAGGGAGCAGATTCTCGCGAACAACCGTCAACGCTGGTTGTTACAACTGTATATACACTTGTACTGTTTGAAGGAATAATCAGTGTGTCATTTGTAGCACCGGAAATCGGATTGCCATTTTCGTACCATTGAAGGTCCGGATAATCAGCAGTAGACAAAATAGTACCGTTCACAACAATTACAGGAACCGGCGCCGGAGTGAGCAATACAACGTCAAATGTGTCGGAGTAACTTACGCACCCAAGGTTATTGTATCCGATGAATGAATAAGAACCTCCTGCAGGAACAGGTAAATGAAGTGTTTCATCTGAAGTATTCCAAACCGCAGAAGTTAACGGTGGAACACTTACTGCGTCCAGACTGTCGTTAATACATAAAGGTGATGTGCCTGAAACTGTAGAAGAATAATTGCTTTCCAGCAACAAATCCAAAGCATGAATTTTTCCGTAACCGTAAGCGAAGTTTGGAACGGCTCCCGTGTAATTGTCTGTATATGCCGTGTTCTTCATATCGTTCATGAAGCTGGCATAAGTTCCATTTTTACATTTCTCAAAATAAAGTGCTGCAATTCCGGCCACAACTGGCGAGGCCATTGAAGTTCCGCCGTTTCGCATGTGTAAATGATCGTCGGAAACAGAAGCCCAGTAACCCGGTTCCTGCACGAACCAAAGCGGTCCTGCACTCAGGGCCACATCTCCGCAAGCAACAATTTCCGGTTTTACAACTCCGTGTCTGCTCGGCCCTTTTGAAGAGTTGTCACTTAGTTGACCAACATTTGCCATATATGTAGGAACAGGGGAGTATTCGTCTCCGTTCCCGTCTATATGGTGTAATCTGTTTCGAATATTCCCTACAGAGATCACTTTTTCAGAGCAGTTCCAGGAAGAAACAATAGTTTGTAAACTATCGGGCATGTTATAATGTATGATTTCCGGGAGAATTGCTGCAGTTGGAATGTTCGTTTCCATATCATTCAAAGAAATCGAAAGAGATCCTGTCCATGCATCATACATACCCGAACCAACCGTTTTAACAGAGTAATTGTAATTGGTTGAATCTACGTTGTTGAAATAAAACTCGATATGAAGATTTGTTCCCACGATTTCAGGATAAATTTCAATAGTCGCAATTCTGTTTCCGTTGTTCCACAAGGTGTCGCGCAAAGTTGTTCCGGCCCCTGCAGTTGCATTTCTGTATTGCGTTTCGGCTCTTTCAGAGTAGCTTCCCGACGGAAGATTGGCTCCGAACCCGTATTTGAAAGTAGCATCAGAAAGATCGGTCCATAAATCCATATAACAAGTGTTTGCTCCTAATTGAGAACCTGGATTTGGTTTGATCCATACAAAAGAAGTATCGCTGTCAATATTCCCCTGAACGTGATACTTGCCCCAGCCCCCGGAGTTACCGGCTGCTCCTACAATGAGTCTCCCGGGTTGCTCATCCAGAAGTGCTTCCATCAGTTCAGCGGCAGGATCATCACCGTCGTGACTTCCAAGATAACTGCCAACTGAAAGGTTTACAATTGCCGGCAAACCTAATGAATCTGCTTTTGCAAAAACAAAATCACAGGCATCGGCAACAGTTAATGTCCAGTTCGGAAGGTAGAAATTTGTTTCAATAATGATGAGTTTTGCATCCGGTGCCATTCCTTTTTCGCGGCCATTTGCAAGTCCGTTGGCAGCGGCAGCACCGGCTACTGTTGTTCCGTGAGCAGACGATTCTTCGGTTGCCGGGCAATTTCCGGCGTTAATATCTGAAGCATAGAAAACTTGTCCGTAACCGTATTCTGCAGGAGTTCTTACAGCATCAAGCCCCATGGTATGATCCCAATAATAAAGAACACGTGTTGTTCCGTCAGGATTCTGGAAATCAGGATGCTGATGATCAATTCCCTGATCTACAAATCCGATGATCACATCTTTTCCGGTAAATGCAGCGGGTAGTCCGCCCATTCCGGAGTGAACTTCATTTACGAAATGTTTTACACGTGTTGAATCATTCAGTGGCTGACCGGTGTTCAATTCAATATAAAATGACTCAATAAGTTTTGTTTTTTGTGCATTTTCGATCCATGCCGGTGCTGCCTGAATATAGATCCAGTTTCTCGAAACCTGCTTCACAATAATGTCTTTGTCGCCCATTAATTTATCGAGCGTACCTGAAGTGTTTGTTACAGCAAATGCGGTTTTTTCGTTAGGATGTTCCTGGAGAAGCTTCTTGAATTTGAAATTGTCTGACTGCGCGTTTAGTGTAGTCGGGATGATAAAAAAAGCTAAAAAAAGTAGTTTTAGTTGTTTCATGTGCAGGTATTAGTAGTATTTAACAAAATTTTTCTGACTATATTCGGGCTTTCTTAAAAAGAACAAGTGAATTAGTTTGCAAAGTACGATATTTGCTCAAAACTAATTCAGATATTAACGAAAACACATATGAAAAAACGCATTATTTCTCTTTCATTGGCCTTATTTTCTTTTGGTGTAATGAATTTTTTCTACGGTCAGGAGAGTGTTGATTCTAAGATTTTGAACTGGTACAATGGTGCCGGAACAGGAATGAATACTGAAAAGGCTTACAAAGCACTGAAGAAAAAGAAAACTACAACGGTTATTGTAGCGGTTATTGATTCAGGAATTGATATTGAACACGAAGATTTGAAAGGACAAATCTGGGTGAATCAGGATGAAGTTCCGAACAACGGAATTGATGACGATAAAAATGGTTATGTAGATGATGTCCATGGCTGGAATTTCTTAGGAGGTGCCGATGGTCAGAACCAAAAATATGCCCGTTTGGAGAAAACGAGAATCATGGCAAAGTTAGGGCCTAAATTCGAAGGACGTGAAGCAAGCTCAATCTCGGATTCTGAAAAAGCAGATTACGAATTGTACAAAAAAGTTTCGAAAGAAGTTAACGACGAATTGAAGGATTACAAAGGAGCAATGACACAGTACAAGCAATTGGCTGAAATGCTTCCTACGATTCAAGCAGAACTTGAGAAAAAGTTCGGTAAAAATTTCACCGAGAAACAATTACAGGAATGGAAACCTGCTACCGGAGAAGAAATGCAAATGCAGCAAATCGGTATGTTCATTGCTTCTGGTCAATTGACAGTTGCCGCAATTAACGAAGGTTTGGAAGCAATGGAAGCTGCCACAGGTTACCAATTGATTACTACTTATAATGATCGTGAATTTATCGGTGATGACCCGGATAACTTCATGGATATTCATTACGGAAATAATGATGTTGAAGGCCCTGATGCGCTGCACGGAACACACGTGGGTGGAATCATCGGAGCAGTTCGTCATAACAACATTGGTGGCGATGGTGTTGCAACAGATATTAAACTAATGTCTTTACGTGCAGTTCCGGATGGAGATGAGCAGGATAAAGATATCGCTTTGGCAATTCGTTATGCGGTTGACAACGGAGCTTCAGTTATTAATATGTCTTTCGGAAAAGGATATTCTCCGCACCAAAAAGAAGTATATGATGCTTTGGCTTATGCAGATTCAAAAGGAGTATTGTTAATTCATGCAGCAGGAAATGACGGTGCAGATGTAGACGTAACGGATAATTACCCTACAAGCTCATACTCGTTCCAGACAAAGAAGAATGATCATTACCTTACAATTGGAGCTTCTACTAAAGATCCGAAACATTTGGCAGCAGACTTTTCAAACTATGGTGTAACCAAAGTAGACGTTTTTGCTCCCGGATTCGAGATTTACAATACGGTTCCGCAAAGCGAATATAAAATTTTACAGGGTACTTCAATGGCGGCTCCAATGGTTGCCGGTGTTGCCGCCATGTTGAAATCATATTTCCCTAACATGACTATGCTGGAGATCAAAAATGTGATTTTGAGCACATCTAAAAAATATCCGAAAGCAACAACTGTTAAGCCGGGAACGGAAGCTGATCAGGTTAACCTGGCTAATCTTTCTGTTACTGGTGGAGTTGTAGATGTTGCTGCAGCTGTAAAGGCTTGTAAGAAATTGGAGAAAAGTAAAAAATAATTCTTTATCAGTATTATTGAAGCCATCCCGACAAATAGTTGGGATGGCTTTTTTTATGTCCGTTTGAAAGAGTAATTTTGTGAATCATGAGACAATTCGAAATCCCGTCATATTACAAATCCGATATCGTTGGAAAGGTTAAAAATTTCCGTAAAGACTCGGATCCGCGAAAAAAGGACTTCACACCAACTAGATTGGATTTCGGGAATTTGGAAATCTATATATCGAGACATTTCGGCTTTTGTTATGGAGTAGAAAATGCGATCGAAATTGCATATAAAGCGCTCGATGAAAATCAGGGGAAGAATATTTATCTGCTGAGTCAAATGATTCACAACCCTGCAGTGAACTCGGATCTCGAATCAAGAGGAATTCAATTTATGCAGGATACGGAAGGCCGGCAGCTGCTTTCGTGGGACATTTTGAAATCAGATGATATCGTAATAATTCCTGCATTCGGAACCACATTGGAAATTGAGAAGCTGCTATCAGAGAAAGGAATTGAAATTCAGCGTTACAATACTACTTGTCCGTTTGTTGAAAAGGTTTGGAACCGTTCTGAAAAACTGGCGGCTGAGGATCATACTTTGGTCATTCATGGGAAATACAATCACGAAGAAACGAGAGCCACATTTTCACACACTTCGGCTCATACACATGCTGTAATTGTGAAAGACATGCATGAAGTTGAGAAATTGGCCAAATGTATAACCGGTGAATTTTCGAAAGAAGAATTCTATGAAATCTTTAAAGGAAAGCATACCGTTGGATTTGATCCGGAGATTCATTTAAACAAACTTGGCGTAATCAACCAAACAACAATGCTTGCTTCAGAAACGCAGGCAATAGCAGAGTTTCTGAAAGAAGTAACAGAGAATTCAACATCAACAGACACCCCTAAGAGTTTTGCAGATACGCGTGATACACTCTGTTACGCAACGAACGACAATCAAAGTGCTACCTACGGTTTGATGGAAATTGATCTGGATCTGGCAATTGTGGTTGGCGGATACAATAGTTCAAACACAACACATTTAGTAGAATTGTTAGAGCAGAGGGCTCCAACATATTTTATTAAAGATGCTTCTGAAATAAAAGAGGATTCGGTAATCAGCCATTTTGATATTCACAAACATGAAATCATTGAGACAGCGAATTGGTTAGGCACGCACTGCAAGCTGAAAATTGGCATTACATCCGGCGCTTCTTGTCCAGACAAACACGTAGATGAAGTGATACTAAAAGTGATTGAAATTCTTCAGTCTGAAAAAGATCTGGAGGAAGTACTTTCGGAATTATTCCAGTAAGAAAATCAGAATAGATTATTGATATCAGGAAACTATTGATGTTTCCTGTAAAAACTTTGGGCAAAAAAAATCCTGACCGAAGCCAGGATTCTTTTAAGATATTTTTCGAAGAATTAGTTCTTAACGAAGTTTCCTGTAGCCAATTTACCAGCTTTAGTAGTAACATTGTAAATGTACATACCAGCTTTCAATTCAGATACATTGATTGAACCTGTTGTAGCGTTAATTACAGTTTTACCATCTAAAGTAACAACTGAAACTGTTTCGATTTCTTCGTTTCCAACTTGAATGTTCAATTCGTTGTTAGCTGGATTCGGGTAAACAGTTGATGTAATAACGTTTTCTTCTAATGAAGCAACTAAGTCAACAATTGGGTAGATAGCCATTGAGTAATCAGCACCCCAGTTATTAGGATCTCCAAATGTGTGGAAAGTTGCATCATTCCAGAATTCACCAGCGTGAGTATCTGCATCAGCAAATGGACCGCTAATAACGATTGCCATTAAGTTGTTTCCTGTAGGTAAAACCACACCAGCCCAGAATTTATTTCCAGCAGGGATAGTTAAAGGACTAGAGAACATAGCAACGTAGTTGTAAGGAGCAGCACCTGAAATAACACCAGTGTTAGCAACTGTAGTATCTAAAGATGCTAAAGTAGCCGTAACTGAAGTTAATGGAACAGGGTTTGGAGTACCAGCATTGTCAGCCCAGATAGCAACTGTAAAGCTTCCACCACCGTCAACTTTGATTGGTGCCCAAAGAGCAACACCGTTAATTACACCTCCGCTTGTTACACCGTAAGTGTTATCAAATAATTGCATTTTAGCAAGATCACCGTAAACGTTGTTTCCAGCAAGAAATCCAGAATCAGCAGGAGCTACTGCGTCAAGTCCACCTGTGTAGAAATTAGGTGATGTTACATGAGAGATTAGTGTATCAACCTGAGCAAAAGAAGCAGCAGCTGAAAGAACCAATCCTAAAGAAAGTAATGTTTTTTTCATAGTTTTAATTAATTGTTCAAAGCAAATATAAGTTATAAAAGTCTTAATAATTAAAAATTGTTTACGAAAACATAATTTTATTTTAAGATTGATTTGTTGATAAACCCGGATTATAGAATTTCATCTCCCAATTACTTTTATAAGTATATTCACATTTAGATACTATGGAACGACTGATTAATATCCTGATCATCGATGACGTTAAGTCGGATCAAAACGCTCTGAAGGAAATTTTAGGCGGTGGAGGAAATATTTTACTTCAATGTGAAACTCTTCGTGAAGCTTCTATTATTTTGGAACGAAAAGAAGTGGGAATCATTCTTGTGAATATTGATTCCAAGTCGTTCACCAGCATGGAAGAATTCAAGGAATTGATTCATGCCGATCATCAGAACCGGTATTCTATTGTTATAACGGAAAATGCGCGTACCGGACCAAAGTTATTACGCGGTTTATCTAGTGGTGCTGTCGATTTCATTCAGAAACCGTTCAACCCTTATTTGATTCAGGCGAAAATAGAAGTTTATAAAACACTTTATTATAAGGATCAGCGAATTGCCCAGCTTTTATCGAATATTCTGCCGAGAACGGTGTTGGAAGATCTGAATCATAATGGTAAATTTTCTCCGAAACGTGTTGATAAAGGAGTTGTTCTGTTTACAGATTTTGTAGATTTCTCGTTTAAATCGAAGAATATAAAGCCTTTGAAACTTGTAAAACAGTTAGAGTATTATTTTACGCGTTTCGACGAGATCATTGAGAAATATAAACTGGAGAAAATTAAAACAATCGGTGATGCATACATGGCTTTATCTGGTGTAACGGAAGAGAATGAAGAGCCAGTTCTAAGGGCATGTCTGGCAGCACTGGAAATGCGTAATTTCATTCGAAACGAAAAAGAAGTTGCCAAAGCCCTGAAGCGCGATTTTTGGGAAATCAGGATTGGAATTCATGCAGGGCCGCTGGTTGCCGGTATTATCGGTTCAAAACGCTATTCGTTCGACGTATGGGGCGACACTGTAAATATTGCGGCAAGGGCTCAGCAAATTTCCGGGATAGATGAGATTACGATTTCAGATGTGATTTACGAAGATGTCAAAGAATTTTTTGTTTGTACCGATCTGGGTGAAACACCAATTAAGAAGCGGGGAGGAGCTATTCGTATCTTAACGATCAATCAGCTGAAAACGGATCACAGTATGTACGGGAAAGGGGATTTCCCAAGCGTGAACCTGCGAAAAAAATGTAACATCTCTTCAGTCGACTTTGATCACATGCGCACGAACATTGTCAACTACTTAAAGTCGAACCTTCCCGAAGAAGTGATTTACCATGATTTATTTCATACTCTGAACGTTGAAAAAGCAGCCATTCGTTTTGGTCGTTTGGAAGGTTTGAATGAGGAAGAACTTATGCTGCTCAGAACTGCCGCGTTGTATCACGATGCAGGATTCGTGTTTAATTCTGCGCGTAATGAATTGCACAGTGTGCGCTTAATGGAACAGCAGCTTCCTTTATATGGTTATGATAAAGACCAGATTGATCAGGTGCGGGCAATGATTCTGGTGACAGCAATTAATGTGCAGCCGGTGACTCTATTGGAAGAGTTGATCTGTGATTCGGACCACGATTATATTGGTCGTGCAGATTATTACGTGGTTTCTGAAAAATTACGCCAGGAATTAGAAGCTTTTGGTCATCCGATGAGCGATCTTGAATGGATTGACTTCCAGTTAGATTATCTTCAAAATGAACACCAATTCTATTCGGTTACCGCAAAAAACATCCGTGATAAAGGAAAAAAGAACCGGATCAATGAGCTAAAGCAAAAGAAAGCTTTACTGATTGAAGTTGTTAATTCTTAATAAGCCGCCTGAATCCAGTCAAGCATTTCTGCTGCCAGGCCTTCTTTTGAGACAGGTGAATCATAACCGCCACTTGCAGTTGTTGGCTGCGACATGTTCAATTCCGGATCTAAATCAGCCAAACGCCCCCAATTACTTTTTTTATCTTTTTCGTAGATCGTTGTAGTGGTCAAACCTGAATTAGTAAAAGTCATTGGCTGTGGAGATGTTGCAGATAATGCAAAACTTGTTGACTCGCCGCTAGCTGAGAAAGTATAAGCAGGTGTTCCTCCATTCACTACTAATGTTTTTGAAGGTGCTGCTGCAGTTTTATCTTTCATTTCCGTATTGCCCGGCAGGTCTTCTGCAAAGGCCAATTCAGGAGTCTTGTTCGTTTGCTCTTTCGTTTCAGGGTAAAGTACGGTTGCTGCTTCCGTCTTTTTAGAAGTGGCATCCAACGTTCTTTTTGCCCGCGTTTCGGGATTTTTATTTTCGGCTTGTTGAATAGTGTTCTTTCCTGATATCTCATCAGAGTTTTTAATGAAAAGAACAGAAATTCCAATAAATAAAAGGAAGATTGCTGCCACACGTACCCAGTTTCTATTGTAAAATGCAACTACTTTCACATCATCCTCTATAGTCGCTTCTTCTTTCTTCCAATCGTTTGCAATTACCGGATGCTTCGCACTGAAGATCTGGTCAAGACTCGCTTTGGTTTCTGAAGACGGTGTAAACATTTCCGGGGAATTAAATTCCAGGGTCATGTTTTCAAACAGCTGTTTCATTTGATTGAATTCGTCTTCATTGTCAGCAAGTTCGCTAACAATATTCAGTTCTTCAACCGATAAATCGCTGTAATTTTTTTCTAGTATAATATCCTCAATCGTTCTCATGACTAAGTTGTTTGTTCTGGTGAAAATTCTTTTAATCCTTTTGCGAGATACTTTGTTGCGTAGAACAATCTTGATTTAACTGTTCCTTCGCTTATTTCCAGAGCATCTGCTATTTCTTTCATAGAAAATCCATCGAAATGGCGCATTTCAAAAACTTCTCTATGCTTTACGTCTAATTCCATTATTTGTTCATTGAAGCGCGATTTAAAATGCGCATGATGCACTTCGTTCATGGTGTTTTTGTTCGGATCCATTACCGGGTAGGAGCTGTCCAAACCGTTTGATGTGTTTTTACGGATTTCCTGCTTCTTGTATTCGTTTTTACACATGTTGTTGGCAACCGAATAAACCCAGGTTTTGAATGAACGTGTTGTATCGAACAATTCAGGCCTGTGTATCAGTTTGGTAAACAGATCGTGTAAAAAATCTTCTGCTTTTTCCCTGTCGCGCCACATCATTCGCATGAAATAGGCTATCAGCGCATTCGAATATCGCTTGTACAAATGATCGAACGCTTGCTTATCGCCACCTGCCATGGAGATTACCAATTGTTCATCGGTCATTGCCTGATATTCCTTGCGGATCAATTTCATTCAGCAGCGTATTTGCTTACTTTCTGTTTTAGATTGGAGCGACTGCTGATTGCCAGTATGACTTCACTGATCTTTCTTGATTCTTCTGTATTTCCTTTCCGGTCGTAATACATTTTCAGAGTAACCAGTGCCGGAAGATAATTCTTGGTCCAGGTGTCACCCCAGTCATTTGTTCCCTTCAGCAAAATCTCTTTATTCCACTTATTTTCCCATAACCCGGCATTGTATTCTTCATCTTCATCACGTTTAACGAGCGTGAAAGTCAGTCCTAACGGATAAAGATCAGGTAAAAAACTCTGCAGATATTCTTTCGGGAGAGTTAAAGAAAGCTGGATATTCTTATCGCTGTTTGCCTCAACGAAAAGTTTCAGGTAAGCCGTATCAATTTCGCCCGACTCAGGAACTGTGTATCCTTGTGCAGTAAGTGCCTGCCTATATTCTGAACTCTGAAGTAAATCAAGTGAAACAACATTGAAAGAGTAGGTAGTGGCTCCCATTACATTCACAAGCGGGAGAAAATCATCAAAACCATGAACAATTAATGTTGAGTTTGCCTGCACAGAACTCATGAGGTCGGTAGCATAGTTTAGTTGTCCGGAGCAAAATGTTCCGTCTGTAACCATTACTGTTGTAATACTGTCAACTGCCTGCGCATCATTTTCAATATAATAATAAGCGCTTAACTGTTGTCGAAGTTCTTTGCTTTCAGGATTTTGTTCAGCTGCACGTAATAAATAGTTAGCGTTCTTAGAATCGTAATGTCCATTCCAGTAGTTGAATAAATTGGTTTCAAAAGCATCAGGGGCAACAACATTCATTAATTCCAGGTTTTCGTTCATCTTTTCCTGGAGAACCGGGCTGGCACTTCTGCTTGCCGGGTTATGAGTAGATTGGTATTGAACTGCTTTGTAATCCTGGCTGCTTGAGCGATAAACATCTTCTATTGGAACTGCTTCTGTTTTTTCGGCAGCGGGAGCTTCAGATATAAATTTTGTTTGAGAATCCAGGCTTTTTTTCTCCAGAGATTTACGTTCCTTTCTGAAATCGTTCACTATCGAGTCTGTTTCTTCAGATTTGACACCTTTTTTTTCTAAAGTTTCAATCTGATTAGTAGTTGTTTCTTTCGGAGTATTTGTGTTGTTGGTGTTATAATTATGATTGACTTCCTGGGCCATGGAATTGGCCTGAAAAAGAAGTGCTAAACAAATCAGTTGTATCGATTTCATAATCGTTTTTTGACTGTTACAATTACAGAATAATAAAGTTCATCAAATGGAAAGAAAAAATCAAGATTCTGTTGCGAAAATGAATTTGTTCGGAGAAACAAAGTTCGCCTTCACAGCATACATGACTATTCCGGCAGTGTTTTTCACGCCCAATTTGGCCATAATGTTTTTTCTGTGCGTGTTCACCGTGTGATTACTTAAACAAAGTGTTTCGGCAATTTGAATATTCGTTAAGCCTTCAGCAACCAGTGTAATTATCTCGTTTTCACGTGCGCTTAAAGAAACCGGACCACAAGTAAAGGTATCTAAATCAATGTCATCTACATTGATAGAAGCATTCCGGATTGTCTCGAGTAAAGTACCGCAGAAGAATCGTTTTCCACGCCACGTTTCACGCACGGCATCAACTATTTCATCGCTGTCGCAATCTTTCTTTACATAGCTTTTTACTCCTGAACGTAAGGCATTCACTAATGTTTGCGCACTTTGTTCCGGCGTAATGGCAACAACCAGCAACGACGGTTTTTTCTGAAGTATTTGAGGAATTACATCAATGCTGTATTCTTTTGCCGTATAGTCAATCAGAACAACATCCGAATCGTGAGTGCAAATAAACTGAATGAGCTCTTCACTGCTTTTAGTTTCGCCGACAATTGAAAGATTCGTTTGTTTTTCGAACAAGGCTCTAAGGCCCAGGCGTACAATCTCGTTACTGTCAGCAATTACTAATTTCATCTTACTTAAAATGATTCTAAACAAAAATAGCTAAATGAATTCAATATACGATTAGAACTAAATAATTGAATTAAGTTTATGACGAAAAAATTGAAATATGCAGGATAAAATGACCTTTCAGTTTGTGAGCGAACCTTCTGATGTGAATTTCGGAGGGAAAGTACATGGAGGAGCGGTAATGAAATGGATTGATCAGGCATCATTTGCCTGTGCTTCTACGTGGGCCGAAACCTATTGCGTTACAGTTTACGTAGGAGGAATCAGATTCTATAAGCCTATTCATATCGGAAGTCTGGTAAAAATTCAGTCGCGGGTTATTTATACGGGGAATTCCAGTATTCATGTTGCTGTAGATGTTTATTCACGGAAAATGAATGATCCGAAGTTTGAGAAGACAACGCATTGTGTGATCGTTTTTGTTTCGGTCGACAATGACGGTAAGCCGCAGAATGTGAAACAATGGGTTCCGGATACGGAACGC
>CAMLIF010000108.1 GCA_946479985.1 uncultured Flavobacteriales bacterium | reverse complement strand
CCAGGTTGCATTCCCTGGTACATAACCGGTTTCATTTCGGCACGGGCAGCATAAATTGCAGCAGTATATCCTGCGGGTCCTGACCCAATAATTAAGCATTTTATTTTTTCAGCACTCATGTGTGTTGTCTATTGTTTTGTTGCAAATTTAGTTCTTTATTTTACTCTCGAAGAGCATTGTTCCGGCAAGAGAAATCAACAAGGATTTCAATAATTGACCGGTATTTGTTTAGATTCTGCAGGTGTAAACAAAAGCAGGAGGGAAGTTGACAGGCGTAAACGTAATTGCAACTGTTCTGAAAATTTCTTTTATGACTTTCTTTGCATTCAAAGAATACTGAAATTGAACGTACAAAGAATCGTTGTGCATAACAGATTTACTTTCCGTTAAGATGCGCATTTTCAGATCGACCGGGAAGTTTGCCAACGGCAGCGAGGAAAGAATAACATCTGCTTTTTCGAAACCATATTGTTTTAAATAGGTAGTAATGTTTTCCGCTGAATCGTGGATGAGATGTACACGTTTGTCAACAATTGTTTTTTCCAAAAGATGCATGAAACTATCATTCAGTTCGAAAACCAAAAGAATAGCGTCATCTGCCATTAATTCAACCATTTTCTTTGTGAAAACACCTGTTCCCGGACCAAGTTCCACAATAACTTTCGTCTTTTTGAAATCAATAGATTCCAACATTTTTTTTGCAAGAAACGGTGAACTGGGTGACATAGCACCAACCATTTTCTTCTCTTTCCAGAAATTTCTAATAAACGATTTTCGAGTAGACATGCTTAATCTTGAATTGCGAATTTACCGTTGTTTACAATACCTACTACAAAACCGGTCAATTCTTTTCCAAATAATGGAGAGTTTTTTACCGGTAAACAGTTGGTGTCACTATTGAATTTCCATTTTTTTGAAGTGGAGAACAAGGTAATATCTGCGGTGTTGTCTTTTTGAATGCTTCTGTTTTCTAACCCGAATAATTCAGCTGGCTTAATGGTAACTGACTTGATAAAAGCATCGAGATTGAATTCGGAACAACCATTCAATTCTGCAAATAACGTCTGCAAAGTAATGTTCCCGAATTTCGCCAGATCAAATTCCAATTCTGTTTCTTCGGTGTCATTTGGCCGGTGATCACTCACAATAGCATCAATGGTTCCGTCTTTTAATCCGTTCCACAAAGCCAATCGGTCTTCATTCGTTCTGAGTGGCGGCATCAATTTGAAATTGACATCGAAGTCGATAACATCTTTCTCAGTATAAATCAAGTGCTGCGCGTGAACATCTGCAGAAACCATTGTTCCTTTTCTCTTTGCTGCGCGGATTAAATCAACGCTTTCGGCACATGAAATTCCCGTGAAATGAATTGGGGCTCCCGTGTATTCGGCTAAGCGCAGATTTCGTTCTATTTGAATGATTTCTGCAATGGTAGCATCAGCTTTTAACCCGGTTAAGGTAGAAGCGGCTCCTTCGTTCACCATTCCTTTTCCTGCAAGTGAATAATCTCTTGGAAATGTTACGGTTAAACCACCAAAGTTCTTCGTGTAGAGTAAGGCGCGGTACAAAATCCCCGAGCTTAACGGAACCATATCATCGGAGAAAATACGAACCCCGCTTTTGAACATATCATACATTTCTGCAAGATGATCGCCTTTCATTTCATGTGTGATACTTCCGATTACGTGTGCAGAAGTTACATTGTTTTCGGCCTGACGCTGTACATATTCAACCGTGGTCTTTCTGTCAATTACCGGAAGTGTTGAAGGAAGAATTCCAACATGGCTAAATCCGCCGGCTGCCGCAGTATCTAATCCTTGTGCAATGGTAGATTTGTGTTCTTCACCCGGATCTGAAAAATGTGCTTTCATATCGCACCAGCCAAGTGAAACGTACAAATCAGATTCTTCAACTACAACTGCATTTTCTGCATTCACCGGTTCATTAAACGAACGAAGTTTTCCGTCAACGATATACAAGTCGCCTTTTTGTTTGTGCCACGGCGAACTTGGGTCGAGAATTGTTGCTTGTTTAATTAATATTTCCATCGTGGATTATTTCTTTACAAAAATTACAATAACCATTTCTGCAAGCAGAAACAGCAATGCTATAATTAGACACCATTTCCAATAGTTCACAGGTTGGTCGAGATTCAAAAACGACGCGCCCGACCAATCTTTGGCTTCGAACATTTTTTCTACCGGAATTCCGGCTTTCTCAAATTGTTCCCGAACCTCTGTTTCGTTATAAGCGTTCGTTTTAGATTCCAAACGGTTATAATTTACAGAGCAGATTCCCAGGTTCGATTTCCCCTGAACTAATTTGTAATTCCCTGCTTCTAATTGGCGAACTGCCTCAATTCCCTGGATTTGAAGGAACGATTCGTTGTTCAAATTATAGATTTGCGGAATAAACGAAATTTGTTTGGACTCCATTTTCATCGGAATCTCTGAGTCCTGAAGAGTAACCGGGAATTTTGCCGATTCACCGATTAACAGGAAATAAGGTGCTTGTCGCTGACTCAATTCTCCGGTTCTTAAAAGAATTGTTGAGAATAACTGGTTTGAAGTAAAACTGCTGTACTCTTCTTTTAAAGGAGTAGAAACAAAATAAACCGAGTAATCGCCAATGCCTTTCAAGAGGAATGGGCTTCCGTTTTGATGATTGATCAGTGCAACAGAGTAATTCGTTTTGTTAGAAGATAGCCGAACCGCTTTTTTTACCAGGGGAAGAGAGATATTCTCCGGCTTACGTTCAAAAACTCCTTCAAAGTAAGAATCGTTTATATTGATCTTTTTCAATGTCAGTCCGTTTTCCTGCATTCCTGCAATTCCGGGCATCTGAACTTTAGAAAGCAAATTGTTCCAGCCTGAAGGTGTTGGATTGCTTCCGGGGATAAGAAGCAGCGTTCCTCCGTTTTTAGCAAAGTCGAATAAATATTGACTGCTTGTTGATGGCAGATTATTCGAACCATTTACAACCACGAGATCTACATCTTTGGTAGTTGTAGCAGTGAGTTGGCTTTGAGGAATTTGCTGAATCTGGTAATAATCATCAAGACGATAAACTTTCGCAACATTTTCAACAGCTTCTTCGCCGTCCAGAATCAGCACTTTTCCATTTTTCTTCACATCGAAAGAGAAGTAGAAGGCATCATCCCGGGTCATCTGTTTGTCGTTGATACGAACATATCCGGCCGTTTTTCCCGCTTTTGAGTTGAAATAACTCACTTCAACCGTATCAGCTCCGTTCGATGGAATATCCGCATAAACATCTCTGTTCAGTGTTCCGATCTGAAAAGAAACTTCCACATCTTTTATTGCCTCGTCACTTGAGTTTACAACCCGGGCGTAGATAATTTGTTTCGAATCTTTTTTGTGGATAGGCGAAGCAAACCAAATGGAATCAATGTATAAGTTTCCTTCTTTTACCGGTTTCAATTGAATAGGGTAGAGCTGACCTTTCCATTCGTTTGGCTCAAAGTTTTTGAGTTTACCAAAAGTCGATTTCTGAAAATCGGATAAATAAACCAATTGTTTTTCGGCATAATGCACTCCTGATTTCTCTGTTTCCGAAAGCCATTCCTGCCACCAGGAAGTAAGTGTAGCAGCTGATCTCACCAATGGAGAATACGTTAGATCTTCAATCTTATCCAGGCATGAAGCTTTGTTTAGTGTTTGCTTTTCTTCGCTGCCCAGTTCGTTGGTAATCAACAAAAACTGCGCATCTCTCGGAGCATCCTGAACCACCGATTTCGCCAATTCTTTTGATTGGGAAAGTAATTCGCCCGATTCACCTAAACGTGAGGTGGAAAACGAATTGTCGACATAAATGGCAATAACGTGTTTTCCTGATTCTTTTGTTTTCGATTTCAGCGGAATATAGGGCTGTGCAAATGCGAAAACAAGGAATGCAAAACATAGCGCGCGACAAGCGAAAATAAGCCATTGCTTAAGTTTCCGGATGTTTCTCTGTTCCTGCTCAACCGATTTTAAAAACGTTAAACTCGAGAAATAGAGCGTTTTATACTTTTTGAAATGAAAAAGATGGATGAGAAGCGGGATGAGAATTACCGCAAGGGCGAACAAAAATTGAGGATATACCCACTTCATAGCGCTAAAATAATCATTTATGTGTTTTCCCGAAAGTGAGTTTTTCAGAGTTACGAACATTTTGTAAGGACAGGTCGCGACCTGTCCTTACTAAGATATGCTTCATAACCTAAAAACCTTCAAAAGCTCCAAGTCCGAAAAGCGCAAAATCATATTTACAAGGATCTTTCGGATCGAAAGAAACCAGGTGTTTCTGTATTTCAGCTACCGATTTCCAGTCGTTTTGCGTGCGTGTGAGCATTCCGAGTTTTCGTGCTACGTTTCCGGTGTGTACATCAAGCGGCAAATGCAGATCGCTCATTGGTACTTTATTCCAGATCCCGAAATCGACACCTTTTTTGTCGTTTCTCACCATCCAGCGTAAATACATATTAATACGTTTCGCGCTTGAACCTTTTAACGGATTCGCAATATGTTTGTGGGTTCTTGGGAGAAAAGGTTCTGTAATGAACTCGTCGCGAAAAGCATTGATACGTTCAAATTGCGAGTGATCTTTGTTTTTTGAAAACGCACCCTCCAGTCCGTTTTCTTTGGTGTACAGACGATGCAGCGAGAGGAAAAACGAATTCAGATCTGCCGCGTTGAATGTTCTGTGCACAAATTTGTAATCAGATTCTGTATAATTCAGAATGAAATCATGTGGCTGCTGATTCATGATCTCCAACAGGTTCTCGCCGCTTTTGATAATCGATTTCCGGTTTCCCCAGGCAAGTGTAGAAACGATGAAAGCAATGATCTCAATATCTTCTTTCTTTGAAAAGCGATGCGGGATCTGAATTGGATCTGTCTCAATGAAATCCGGGTTGTTGAATTGTTCGGCTTTCGTTTCTAATAAGTCCAATAACTCTTCTCTCTTGAGGATCATCTTTTATTTAAATAATGGTACGGACAGGTCGCGACCTGTCCGTACATTTTTCGAATTATAAAATATCATTGCAATATAATTCCGTCCTGCATTTTTAAGGTGCGATCAGCCATGGAAGCCAGTTCCGCATTGTGTGTTACGATCACGAATGTTTGGCCGAATTCGCTTCTCAGATCCAAAAACAACTGGTGTAATTCCTGTGCGTTTTTAGAATCGAGGTTTCCGGAAGGTTCATCTGCGAAAATGACAGAAGGATTGTTCATTAGCGCTCTTGCAACAGCAACTCGTTGTTGTTCTCCACCTGAAAGCGCGTTCGGACGATGAGTTGCGCGGTCCTTCAAGCCAAGTTTTGCAAGTAATTCCAAGCCGCGAACCGAAGCATCTTTAACTGATTGACCTGCAATTAATGCCGGCATGATTACGTTTTCCAATGCGGAGAACTCAGGAAGCAGTTGATGGAATTGAAATACAAATCCAATCTCTTTATTCCTGAATGCTGAAAGCTGGTTGCCTGAAAGTGCAAAGGGATCCTGTCCGTTGAGTAAAACCTGTCCGCGTGTTGGCTTATCCAATGTTCCAAGTATTTGAAGCAGTGTGGTTTTTCCAGCTCCGGATGAACCAACAATTGAAATGATTTCAGCTTTTTCGATGGTTAAATCAACAGCATTTAAAACTGTTAGGTCACCAAATTGTTTGACAAGTCCTTTTGCAACCAGCATTATTTATCCATTTTTAATGAGTGCCCCATTTTATCTACTTTGGTTTGAAGGTATTTCTCGTTGTGCACGTTTCTTCCAACCTCAATAGCTACTGTATCAACAATTTCTAATCCGTAACCGATCAAACCTGAACGTTTCTTCGGATTATTACTCATCAATCTCATTTTTTTTACTCCCAGATCGTGTAAGATCTGTGCTCCGATACCATATTCGCGTTGGTCGCCCTCAAAACCTAATTTGATGTTTGCTTCAACCGTATCATAACCTTCTTCCTGGAGTTTGTAGGCTCTTAATTTGTTCATTAAACCAATTCCGCGCCCTTCCTGGTTCATGTATACAATAACACCTTTTCCTTCTTCTTCGATCATTTTCATGGCGTGTTCCAGTTGCGGACCACAATCGCATCGGCATGAGCCAAAAATATCGCCTGTGATACAGGAAGAGTGAACGCGAACCAAAACCGGTTCGTTCGGATTCCATTCTCCTTTTACTAAAGCTAAATGTTCTTGTCCTGTTGAGTTTACGCTGTATGCAACTAATTTGAAATCGCCGGCTTGAGTCGGCATGTCTACTTGTACTTGTCTTGTAATTAACGATTCGTGTTTCATTCTGTAAGCTATTAAGTCTGCGATAGAAATTAATTTTAGCTCGAATCTTTCAGCAATCTTTACAAGTTCGGGTAAACGTGACATCGAACCGTCTTCGTTCAGGATTTCGCAAATTACACCTACCGGTTCAAATCCGGCGAGACGAGCTAAATCAGTAGCTGCCTCCGTGTGTCCTGCTCGTCTTAAAACTCCTTCTTTCTTAGCACGAAGTGGGAAAATATGTCCTGGTTTTCCAAGTTCTTCAGGTTTCGTATTCGGATCGATCAGGGCCAAAACCGTTTTCGATCTGTCGGAAGCTGAAATTCCTGTTGTTGTACCATATCCAATTAAATCAATAGAAACCGTAAACGGTGTTTCATAAGCAGCAGAGTTCTGGCTCACCATCATTTCCAGCTGCAATTCATCACAACGCTCTTCAATGATAGGTGCGCAGATTAATCCGCGACCGTGTGTAGCCATAAAGTTGATAACCTCTGGAGTGGCGTTTCTTGCTGCGGTCAGAAAATCGCCTTCATTTTCGCGATCTTCGTCATCAACAACAATAACAACTTTACCTGCTTGTATATCAGCAATGGCTTCTTCTATAGTATTTAATTTGAATGACATATTTCTGAATTCTGGTGCAAATTTACCGCTATTCTAAAGAATCGCATCATTATTAGACGATTATTCGTCCAATTAATTCAAACAAAATACCAAGGTAACTAAATTACCTATCGAATTACACTTTCCTGAAATTAAATACGGAAGTGTTCGGATCGTTCTCGAAATTATCGACCCAAACTTTCATGTGATTTTTACGCGGTTTGGTATATACAATACGCTTTGGATAATCGTTTTCCCGGTTTGAAAAGATCAGGGTATCGTTGGTAATATCTTCGCAGGTGAATTCTGTAACGCGTTCATCAATAGTGACCTGGTAAACAAGATTGTCTTTCTTAAAAAATAAGCGGATGGTTTCAACAGATTTTAATCCGTCATCATCCCAAACTGTTGTTGCTTTATATTCATTTGAACCCGAATTCCATTTTTCGGTAATAACGAATCCGTTGAAGGTTGTTTTCCAGGTCCCAATCATCCACGACGGAAATTTAGACTCAGATGTACATCCGGAAATGAAAGCAATGATCAGCAGCGCAGAAGTGAAAGTAACTTTTCGTTCTGTGTTTCCCATGAGTAGTTATTCTTAACGAAAGCTGTTCCGTTGTGCGTAATTTCACTAAAGCTACCTACATTTGTTTTATATTCCATGATTTTTTCGACGAACTCAGTCAAATTCTCCGCTAAGAGAATGTTTTCCCCGTTATGCGCTCCCAATGCGTTGTTAACCAGTGAGGTTGTGATACATGGAAGTCCGCTTGCCATAGCTTCCAACAGCTTATTTTGCAGCCCGGTTCCAATAAACAGTGGTGCAATAAACAATTGTGCGGATTGATAACTTTCCCGGATATCATCAACCCATCCGGTAACTGTGATCCATTCGTTCTCAAGGTTCTTCACATCGGAACTCGGATTGGCTCCGGCCAGCAATATTTTCGGGAAGTAGTTTTGCTTGTTTAATTCCGGTACTATCTTTTGAGCAATAAACAAAGCTGCATTGATATTCGGGGCATAGCTGAAATTTCCGGTGAAAATCAGATCATGTGTTTTCCGAACGTCGAGTCTCTCAAAGAATTCAGGAGCAACACCGTTCGGGACAGTTATAATTTTTCGGCTTTTCGGATGCGCAATATAGTGTTTGTCCTGATCTGAAATAATTGTATGATTCTCGAAATAGTCAAAGACTGAGCGTTCGTAGTTTTTTAATCGCCGGGTTTCAATTTTATAAAACCACGATTTGAACCACGGTTCTGTTTCAATTCTTCGTTCCATCCCTTTGCTCAACGCATCCATATAATCAAGCGTTTTAGGACAGGCATGATAGTTTTTAGCGTATTCTGTTGTCCGGATAAGCTGACAGTAAATGGCTGCAGGTTTTAATTCTTCGATCAACCGGCTAATCTTACGACTGATTGAAAATCGATAGAAATACTGAACCTGAAATGGTTTGTGTGAGAACAAATGGGTTAGGAGGGTAAAAAGAAGACCGATCTTACTCAATTTGAACAAGTGAACATCTGAACAAAATGCTTTTACAATTGCGAAATTGACCGGTGTGATTTCCTCGTCCGTTGTGCAGATAAGGGTAATGTTGTATTCTGCTGATAAGCTTTTTAACTGGTGGAACGCACGCAGCTTGTCACCTTTTTCAAGCGGATAAGGGAACCGCGACAAACAAACAACAATATTTTCCCTATTCTCCAAGCGCTTCTTTTATTATTCCTTTTACCACCGCAAAGCTATGATATTTTTGAATGTAGCTTTTACCAAGGTTACTGATCTGTTGAAAATAACTTTCGTCGGTTTTTACCTTTTGAATGGCTTCCAAAATCTGAATTTCATTCGTAACCATTATCAAACCGGCTTCATCGGTAATTCCCTGGGCACCAAATTCAGTTGTAATAACTGGGATTCCTGCTCCAAGTGCTTCTAATATTTTTACTTTAATTCCACTCCCGCTGAAACTTGGAGCTACTAAAATGCCTTGTTCCGACAGAAACTGATCTAAATTATCAACCCGTCCAAGAAGTTGAACTGATTCCGGAATTTGATTTGAAGTGTACATTGCATTGAAACCACCGGCAATGGTTAATGTATACGGTCTGAAAGAATCCTGACTCCAGCATTTTAATAAATAATTCACCGAGTCGATATTGGGGCCCCAGTTACTTGATCCGAGAAAGTAGCATTCCCTGTTTTTAATAATTAAATCAGGGTTAGACTTTACATGGATTGGAAGGAGTTTTGTTTTGGAATCGGGAAGCAATTCATGAAACATTCGTTCATCTTCAGTACTGATGCATAAATTCAGATCAACCGATTTTACTAGTTTGAGTTCTTCGCGTTTTAACTGTTTTGCCTGAAGCACGTACAACCATTTCTTCAGGAACGACTGTTGTTTGGATAAAGTGATCCAATTACGGAATTCAACATTGTGACTTCTAAGCCACAATTTGGTTGAGGCTTCCGGATTCGATTGTTTAACGGCATACAGAGAAAACAAACTATCACAAACAATTAAATCGTATGGATTTTCAGCAAGGAATGCATTTAGTTTTTCACTCTGAAATCGTTTTAAGATGTAGCTTTTCCCGGTGATATGGGAAATGAGCAACGGAATCGGTTTTATCTCCGTATGTATGAATTCGAAATTGTATGTATTAAATGAAGCAGCTAGATACTTTTCGGTTTCAGGGGTAAACGGATGTTTATGAGTTGCGAGCACGAATGCGTCGCATTCAGCTGTTTCAGACAATGCATCAGCGAATTGCCGCATTGCAAAAGTTCCGCCATCTACATTGGGAACCGGGGGTTTATGACAGACGTATAAAATCTTCATCTCCTAAATCCGAACGATAATAGTATGCGCCATGTTTTGCGATCGAAAACTCTGAGATCATTCGCCGCGGCGGTCATTAAGATCACGGCAATAGGAGCAAGAACCACAGTTGGCATCCACATTCCCCAAAACGGGGTTACAGAGTTCGTATTTGCCAAACTTTCGCCAATACTAAATAACACGAAGTAAACCATGAACAGTAAGGCCGCAATAACAACAGGCGCGCCGAATCCTCCTTTTCTTACAATAGCTCCGAGTGGTGCTCCAACAAAAAAGAGGACAATGATTGTAGCTGATAAAGCGAATTTCCGGTGAAATTCCAGTATAAATTTGTTGTTACTGTCTTCCAGGCTGTTAAAGATCATTTTTTGATTTTCCAGGTTTTGATTCTGGTCCCGGATATTTACCAGGGCCATATTCAAAGCTGCTTTTCGTTCTTCCCTCGAGAAATCTGTTAAAGAAATAACCCCTTCAGGAATATGAAGCGTTGTATCTGCTTTCCTGTTTTTTTGTTTTGCCTGCAGGAGCGCAAACTGCTTCGATTGAAAATAGGGCCGTTCACTTTTTCGCGACTGTATATAAGCCTTTTGATGTTCGTCACTTTCACGCTGCATACTGTCCCTGGCATCCTGAATCTGAAAAACATTCAGCATTTCATAATCGTCCTTAAACATTTCTTCCTGTGACCTGTTCAAATCGAAACCCAGAAGATCCATTTTGTACGTTGCTTCCCTAAATTCAATATTATTCGCAGGCCGGCTTCCGGAGCGTTTATCAATTGAAGTTCCTCTCGGACCAAAGATCGGGGGCTGAGCATTCAGTTCTTCAATTACTTTACCGTTCATTAATTGGAACAGCAGATAGTTTCCATTTTCACTCTTGTAGATTGTCCCTGAATCTGCTTTGATAGTCTTTGAGACTTTAGGATCTGTATAATCGTGGATTGTAATTCCTGTAAATGAATTATCATGTCCGTTCTCAACCTTAATGGCATAAGATTCTATTTCTTTAGAATAAGATCCGGGCGTTACAAGTAACGATACCTTAGTTTGTTGAATATCATATATGAGTGAGTGCCATTTTAAATTGGCGACCGGAATAACGTAATTTGAAAAGAAAAATGTTGCGGTGGCAATGAGAAAAACCACTCCGATCAGCGGGCGCATGATTTTCAACAAAGAAAGCCCGGACGATTTGAGAGCTGTTAGTTCGTTATTCTCTGCCAGGTTCCCCAAAGTCATAATAGAACTCAGCAAAATAGCCAGGGGTAGGGCAAGTGGAATCAAACTGGCAGAAACGTAGAACATGAGTTCTGTTATAACGCCGGCACCCAGACCTTTTCCCATTAGATCATCGATGTATTTCCATGTAAACTGCATGATGAGCATAAACATAGAAATAGCGAAGGTCGCAATGAATGGACCTATAAATGATTGAATGCTAAAGATTGTAAGTTTTTTCACGCCTTAGATAACGTTGCAAAAATAACCACAAGAGGTGAATGAACGGGTAATTATGCTCCTAAAACACGTCTGAGATTAGTAACCTGTGTTTCCCAAAGTCGTTTGATTTCTTCTTTTTCAGTAGGTTCGGCATAATCAATCACCGTAAAGATGACTGCTTTCGTCATAGGGTCAATGGTGTATTTCATCTCGAAGAAAGTTTCCAATTCGTCTTCTTCGTCGTACAGCCATTGCCATTTAATATTTTCTCCTTGTTTCTTGGAAATCAGTCGAGCCTGTTCTTCACTTTGATCCCATTCAAACGTATAAACGTCATCCTTCACCATAACATCGTCGGCAAACCACTCACTTAATCCATCGGGAGTAGAAATCATTTTATCAAGCACTTTGGGTGAAGTTCTTAGTACATATTCCAGCTCGAATTTTTCTTTATTTGCCATACTTGCGTAATAATATTAATTTCGCGTCATTATTCATGAGTCGCAATATACATAAATCTTTTCATGGCATTAGTACATAGTTTTGAGAAAAGTGGAAATAAGTTGTTCAAATACAGAGGACAAATTCCAGTAGTACTGTTCATTTTAGCAGCTCCCGTTATTTATTTTACTGATGTAACATGCATCATGAAAAACGATATGTGTTACTATATATTGTTGGGTGTTGCAATTGCCATGTCGCTTTTAGGACAGGTTATCCGTTCTATTGCAATTGGAACAAGTAATAAAAATACTTCCGGGCGTAATACCCAGGAACAAGTGGCTGAGGCTCTGAATACAAACGGAATCTATTCTACTGTTCGCCATCCGTTGTATTTAGGGAACTATTTCATGTGGATAGGTATTGTTTTCTTTACGTTCAACATCTATTTCTTCATTATTGTAAGTTTGTTGTTCTGGTTGTATTACGAACGTATCATGTTTGCAGAGGAACGTTTCCTTGAGCGCAAATTCGGTGATTCATACGTGAACTGGTCGAACCAGGTTCCTGCATTTTGGCCTTCAATGAAAAACTATAAGAAAGGGGAGATCTCTTTCTCTATGAAAACTATTTTAAGAAGAGAATATGCCGGTATTTCCGCTACTGCAATAGGGTTCATCTTTGTGGCTTACCTGAGAGAATGGACATTGACTGAGAAAGTGCCTACAGACCTGAAATACATTTATTGGCTTGCCGGAGCATTGGCTTTTTCATTGATTTTCAGAACGCTAAAGCACAATACGAAAATTTTGTACGAAGAAGATCGTTCATAGTCTTGCGAAAGTGAAAAAATGATCTAACTTTGCACCCGCTTACGGGCAAAAACGCAGATAGTACCAACGATCTGTTTTTAGATAAAATGGCGAGGTAGCTCAGTTGGTTAGAGCGCCGGATTCATAACCCGGAGGTCGGGAGTTCAAATCTCCCTCTCGCTACAAAAGGAAGCTTAACGGCTTCCTTTTTTTGTTTCTAGTTGTAGGGGAAGGTCGCGACCTTCCCCTACAATAATTGTTTTTAAACAAATACATTTATTAATTCAATTTCTCTAATTCGGAATGAACAAAACCCATTAACGATTCAACGTTCTTAATGGAGAAATCAAATTTCAATCCTGCGGTTTCATAAATTGCCGGAATAGATTGTGAGTAGCCCAGTTTTAAAGCGCTCTTGTACTGCTCAATGGCTTTAGCCGGATTTTCTCTGAAGTTTTTCCATACACCAATTGCTCCCAGCTGGGCAATTCCGTATTCAATATAATAAAACGGCACTTCAAACAGGTGTAATTGCTTGTGCCAGCTGTTTTCCTGGGCTTGTTCAAATCCTGTATAGTCGATCAATCCGGTTCCGAAACGTTTGGAGAGTTCCAGCCATTGATTCTTGCGCTCTTCAACCGAGTGCTCCGGATTTGTGTAAATCCAGTGCTGGAACGCATCAATGGTAGCAATCCAGGGAAGTACTTTTATGATCGATTCCAGCTGCTCACGTTTGGCACGTTTCAGATCGTTTTCATTGTCGTAAAACTCCGTCCAGTGTTCCATGGTCATTAATTCCATCGACATAGAAGCTAATTCAGCAACTTCAGACGGAAGGCTTTTGAATCCTGTTAATTCGAGGTCGCGGCTTAAGAAGGAATGAACAGCATGTCCGCCTTCATGAACCATGGTTACAACATCGCGTTGCGCTCCGGCAGCATTCATGAAAATAAACGGAATTCCGCTTTCGTATAAGGGGTAATTGTAGCCGCCGGGAGCTTTTCCGTTCTTGGAGTCTAAATCTAGATAACCTTCGGTTTTCATTGTTTTGAGACAAGATGCAAAATAGGAATCCAGCTGATCGAAAATAGCAATCGAACCGTCCAGCAGTTCGTCTCCGTTCGAAAAGGGTTTAAGCGGTGATAATCCGTCCGGATCAACTTCTGTATCCCATGGTTTCAATTTGGTTTTCCCCAATTTATCGGCCTGGCGCTGCGTTAATTCTTTTGCGATCGGGACAATTTGTTCTTCTATAGCCTGGTGGAAATCCAAACAATCCTGGATGGAATAATCGAATCGGCCCAAAGTCTGGAACTTGTAGTCTCTGAAATCCGAACAACCGGCATTTAACGCAATTTGA
>CAMLIF010000107.1 GCA_946479985.1 uncultured Flavobacteriales bacterium | reverse complement strand
CTGTTCCATTCGTGGCTTCATCACCATTAGGAACTCCGTCGCCATCGTCGTCACAAGCAGGACTATTCGGATTCGGATCACATGGATCTAACGGATCAGATGTTCCAACAGGAACGTAAGGAGTAATCGGATCATCAACACCAAGGACTTCTTCACCGTCGGTTACTCCGTCATTATCTGAATCTGTATCATTCGGATCTGTTCCATTTGTAGCTTCTTCACCATTCGTTAAACCGTCGCCGTCTGCATCACAAGCCGGGCTTGTAGTTAAAGGATCGCATGGATCAAGCGGATCAGATGTCCCCGTTGGAACATAAGGTGTTCCCGGATCGTCGGTTCCATAGATTTCTTCGCCATCGGTTACTCCGTCACCATCCGTGTCCGGGTTATTCGGATCTGTTCCATTCGTGGCTTCATCACCATTAGGAACTCCGTCGCCATCGTCGTCACATGCAGGGCTGCTCGGATTCGGATCACATGGATCTAAAGGATCAGAAGTTCCTGTTGGAACATAAGGAGTAATCGGATCATCTAAACCAAAAATTTCTTCTCCGTCTGTTACTCCATCTCCGTCTGTATCCGGATTATTCGGATCCGTTCCATTTATCGTTTCATCACCATTTGTAACACCATCGTCATCTCCGTCGCAAGCAGGACTATTCGAATTCGGGTCACACGGATCAAGTGGATCGGAACCAATTCCAACCTCACCGCCATCACTGTAACCATCGCCATCTGTATCCGGGTCATTCGGATCTGTTCCGTAGGTTCCCGTTTCATCGTCGTCTAATAAACCGTCACCGTCAGTATCTACCGCACAACCGGTAACAATTGAAACATTCACTGACGCGGTGCCGCTTGAACAACCATTGAGAATCACGTGTACATCGTATGTTCCCTGATTTCCCATTGCGGCCGACAGGATTGTAGGATTCTGAAGCATGGAGCTAAAACCAGGTCCGGTCCATATATACGATGCGCTTGGAATGAGAGTAGCGGTCAAATTCAATGCTCCTCCTTCGCAAACCGGCGAATTACTTCCGGCAATCGGTGTTGCCGGTATTGTGTTTACGGTTGCGTTTACAGTTCCGGCAACACTTGAACAACCATTGGCTATTGCCGTAACGGAATATGTTCCGGTGGCAGCTGGTGTGGCAGAAGTAATTAACGGATTTTGGTCAGTTGAGGAAAAACTATTCGGCCCGGTCCAGGAATAAGTTGCACCTGAAACAAGTTGTGCATTCAACTGCAGATCACTTCCTTCACAAACCGGTGAATTTGAAGTTGCTATAGGCGATGTTGGAACTGTGTTTACAATCACACTTCCGGAACCAACAGCAGATGTACAACCACCAACTGTAACCGTAACAAAATAAGTTCCTGTGTTCAGAATATCTGAATTCGCAATGCCCGGATTTTGAACCAGTGCTGTAAATGAATTCGGACCATTCCATGACCACGTAGCACTTGTTACAAAAGGAGTTGTTAAGTTAATTGCGGACCCTTCACAAACCGGCGAATTGCTATTTACAATTGGTGTTGCAGGTGTTGCGACAATGGTAACTCCAAAATTTGCTGTTGCCATCGGGCAAGACCCGGAAGCCGCAATCAGATTGGTTACCGTATAACTACCCGGAACTGAGGCAGAAAGATCAATCATACCGTTTACACTATTGATAGATAAACCGACTCCCGAACTAAATACACCGCCGCTTGCTCCCGCTCCGAAAACCGGTGAAGGATCTGTTGCAGCCTGACAATAAGTATTTAAAGGATAACTGAAAGCTGCATTCGGTGTTCCCGAAATAACAATAGTTGTTTGATCTGTTCCTGCTCCACAAACACCTGCAGGATCATCCGTAGTTAGTGTTAAAGTAACTGATCCGGCTAAAATGTCTCCTGCAGAAGGAGTATAAGTTGCTGTTGGAAGCCCTGTATTATTAAAGCTTCCTGATCCGCCGGTTGTCCAGGTAACACTGCTCGCCGAGCCGCTAAATGAACCGCTTAAATTGACAGGGTCTCCGTTACAGGAATTCACACTTGGCCCTGCTTCTGCAAGTGCTGCAGCACCGATAGAGATAGATGATGTACCGACTGCCGACACACAGGTGCCAAGAGTAATCTGTAAATTATATGTTCCGGCCATTGCCGTTGTTACCAAAGGAATGGTTGGGTTTTGCAATGTAGAATTAAATCCGTTCGGACCGGTCCAGGAATAAGAAGCTCCTGAAACAAGCGGAGTTGATAAATTCAATGCTGAACCTTCACACAAAGGTGCGTTGCTGAAAATACCCGGTGCAGCCGGAGCATTTGAAACAATAATTGAAACCTGATCGGTCGATGAATGACAGCCATCGGTGTAGATTGTCCATGCAAAGGTATTTGTTCCAATTCCAAGACCAGAAACGGTTGCTGTTGGATTGTGAATGTTCGAAAAACTTCCTGTGCCAGCAACAACCGTCCAGTAACCCTGACCAGACATTGGTATATTCCCGCCTAATGTATAACTTGTCGTACAACCTGCCTGATCAGCTCCAGCAACAGACATTGCAGGCACTGTATTTTCTCTGAAATCCTGCAATCCATCGTTGTCCGTATCCTGAACCGGGGCATTCGTTCCGCCGTTATTCGGATCATAAGCATTATCAACACCGTCCTGATCCGTATCCAGATTCAACGGATTGAAATCTGCCACACAATCGTGATTTGCATCATTTCCTTCTATCAGATCTGAATTACCGTCATTGTCAGAATCCAGATCATGAAAATCAGGTGTTCCGTCAGAATCTGTATCAACAGATCCGAAAGCAGTTCCACCTGTTGACGTGTCGTAAGCATTGTCCCAGCCATCTCCGTCAGCATCAGAACCTGACGGGGCAATATAACCAGCCGAACTTTGATATTCGGTATTATCCAAAATACCATCATCGTCACTGTCTTTATCCAAATAATCAGGCTGACCATCACCGTCAAAATCCAACGCTGCATCCATCGGATTACAGAACTGAATATCCCCTATTCCATAGGCCTGATTTCCAAGGTTTGTAACATCAATGTTTCTATAAATGAACCGCACAGAATCTACATATCCGGGAACATTGACCTGAATGGTTCCGTTTAATTCATTATCAGCCATTGCCAATAATCCATTGAACGTATTACTTCCAATGTAGGCGTTGAAATTGCCTGAACCTATTGTATAATCAGCAGCCGAAAGCTGGATCAGCTGGCCTGAGCCATAGGCATTCACCACTAATTGATCCTGGAACTGTCCGGCACCAAAATCAACGTCCTGCAATTTAAAACTCAGATTCTGGACCGAATTACTGAATCGAAGTACCTGAATACTGTTATCGGATGCTGTTACTACGTCTTGAGTTGTGTAGATTTCATTACCGGGAACCGCAGGAAAGGTTTCTGAAACAGAAAAATCGCTTACACCTGCGCCTGCTGAATTTCTGGTAAGTATATTCATTGAAATTCCTGCTGCCGAAGGAAATATAAGTGTCGGATTTGAAGTTGCAGTTAAAGTTAAAGTGCTTTGTGCAGCACAGGCTACCAATTCCTGGTCATTCGTTTTACCATCTCCGTCGGCATCTATATCTGCATTATCAGCAACTCCATCGCCATCAATATCTGATAACGGAACATAGTAGTATACGCGGATGCGCACCTGGTCTATGTAAGAAATAACTGTTGGCAAAAGTAATCCCGCGGCACGCGATTCAATGGCAATGGCAACGCCAAAACCATTATTACTGACATCGAAACCGGTAAGCGTTGTTCCCCACAAGTCTGAGTTTGTGCCATAGGTAAAAACAGTTTCAGTTGTTGGCCAGTTTACACCCGTGCTTGCGTGATTGTTACCGGTAATCACATTGTTCTTCAACAGACGGATATCCAAATCCCGTGTCCAGTTAGAACCGGAATTATCTGTGGATCGTTTTTGTACTTCTACCTGAACACCACAGATTTGGGCGTTTACAGGAACATTCAGATTCAGGTTCTGAAGGACCAGAAAATTTGAATTCCGAACTGTTCCTCCGATTAACAGCGCCGCATTCGTAAATGTTGCATAGCTGCTATTATCGGTCAAAGAATTCAGCGGATTATTCCAGGGGTCTGTTCCACCGCTTCCATTGTTATAGGCAAACTGAGGATTGGTATACGTTGTAGGGGTTCCCGGGCATTGACTGTAAGATTTCAGTCCTAGAATTAAACAGCAGAGTATACATAACTGTTTACACCCAATTTTCATGTAGTGGTTTTTCATAAAATAGCGATAATGGTTATCAATCATCACTATCCACGAAGACAACCTAAGGCAGGATAGCCAAAGAAAAGCCGAAGACCAGCTTGTGAATAGTGTTAACCTGACGATGTTACAACATATTTTAACAAGTTCAAAGATTTTTGTACAATAATTTATTAAAATTTTAACTAACTCTCCGTATTACAAGAGATTACGTTTTGTTAAAATATTGGTCCCTGGGTTAAAAAAGATGTAAAACACACAGAAAAAAATGGTTCAAACTGGTATAATTATTCGTTTTTGAGAGGTGATAATTCAAAATTTTCAATGAGAATTCAATTTTCAGGTTTCTCCTGTCATCCTGATCCTATATCATATCTGACTTTACTCTGCAACCAAGGCCTATTCTCCGGATCTTAAAACGGTTTCTTCATAAGCTTCCATTTATAAAATTAACAGATGTGGCATTCAGACGAATAACTCGTTAAAAAACAAGTATAACCCGCATATTTACACATTTAAGCAATCACGGGCACCCAATTCAACAAACTGACAAACAACAAGTTAAGATTTAGTGAGCTTTTGGTCGTCGACAGGGTGTTTATCCTGTTATCACTAAAACATATACATTTGATCTGTGAAGCATGTTATAACATTTTACATTTTTTTGACAGTTTGTCTTTCATCCCAAGCTCAGTACCAGGAAAACGCTCCCTATTTCAAAGGTTATAACAACCAATATTGTCTTTATCACTGGACCACGAATAACGGATTGCCTCAGTCTCACATTTCGGGAATTGCGCAAACAAAAAACAAGCTCCTTTGGATTTCGACTTATAACGGACTTGTTTCTTTCGACGGAAAAAAATTCATTAACGAGTTTCAGACTCTGAAAACTCATAAACTAAACTCCTTTATCACGTCAGTTGCTTGTGCCGGAGATTCTGTCATTTGGGCTTCAACCAAGGAAATTGTAGTTTATTACAGGCACCGGATAGTTCGCAAAATTGCGTTCAATGAAAAAAACATTTTTATCCCCTCGATTCAGGTATTTGACAAGAAGATCTATTTTTTCTCGGACCAATGTACTTTCGAGTTAAAAGGCAAAAAACTCATCAAGATATTCAATTTCAAAGAAAATGAATCGCTGAAAGATCATATCTATCTGACTGCCGTTTTCCATAATCATAAAATTGTTTACCTCACCAAAAAGGGCAGCAATCGCTACATCATTGAATTTGATCCGAAATCAGGAAAAAACGCCATTGCGAAACAGAAGCATGAGGTATCGAACATTGCAATGAAAAACGGGCAAATGGTTTTTCTTATTAACGGAACCTGGTATAAAAGCAATAAACTGCTTACACAAAAAAACGCAGCAGAGAAAAGCAAACTTGCAAAGAGCGATCTGTTCCTTCAAAGCAGTATCACCCCTAAGTTGAATTTCTTTTATTCGGGACGTTCCATTCAGATTAGCCAGAATAAACATACAGAGGTTATAGATGTTGCAGACTACATGCAAGACAATGAGTTGTTTTCATCTTATGTTGATCATACAGGGAATTTATGGCTTGGAACAAATTCTAACGGGTTATTTATGCTGCGGCGTTATCCTTTTGTTTTTCCCACATTCAGTAACAACATTCGCGTAAGTAACAGTTCACATTCATTCCTCGATTCTCAAAATACGGTTTGGTTCGACAGTGAATGCACCATAACCTACGGAATTGACATCAACACCAATAAAATAATCCATACGATCAGGAACACCTGCAACTGGACAAACCTGGAATGGAATAAAGATTCACTTGTTTTCCTGGCTTATGGTCCCGGGCATTGCTGGTACGATAAAAAAAGCAGGAAAACCACCCCTATTTCATCTATTTCGTTTCCTGTAAACTACTGCTACATGTACAAGCACCACACTGCCATTCTGGGTGGTGAAGGAGCGTTGTTTTTGTGGAACGGAAAAAAGACCAGTATCTTTTTCAAATTCAGGAACAAAACCACTATCTGTAACGAAATTGTTAAGTTTAAAAACGCTTACTATTTTGCTACAACAGAAGGTTTGTACCAGCTCAAAAACAAGAAATGGAAGTGTCTCATCAACTCACAAAAAACCGGTTTTGAGGATTTACGTTCAATATGCCCGATTTCAGAAACAGATCAGCTTGTGATCGGAACTTCCGGAAACGGAATTCTGCGCTACGACCTTAAAACCAAAAAGATTCATTCCATAAAGAACATTCCCTTCCAACTCCGCGATTGCTGGAGTATGATCCGCGATCACCATAACCAGATCTGGATAACCTCAAATAATGGAATTGTTCAGGTTGAATTAGATGAGTTACAGCAAAGTTTAGATCATCAGCGAAACCACATGCAGTTAAATCATTACAGGTATGAAACCGGTGTTGAAAATGTGGAATTCAATTCGCGGACAGCCAACAAAGGCTACCTGCTTAAGAATGGAAAGATTATTTTTTCCGGTCTTACGGGCCCCATTATTATTGAACCGAGAAATAACTTTGTCTTCAATAATGTATTGGCAGATATTTTCATAGAAGAAGCAACTATTAACGGAAAACAGGTTGCTGACCCCAATAAAAAACTAAGATTCATTGAAGAAGATCACTTAGAAATCGAATTTACTTTGCCTACATTTTCCCTTGAACGTGTCCTTCAGTTCGAATACAGAATCAAAGGTTATACGAACGGGTGGACACTTTTAAACGGTCGGCAGCTTATTTTTGACAATTTCCCGGCAGGCAAATACAACCTGGAAATCCGGCTTCTTTCCGGAAAACGTTCACTTACGGTTCCTATCGAAGTAAAACAAAAATATCCCTGGTTATGGCCTCTATATCTGCTGCTGCTGCTGCTTACCGTAATTTTGGTTGTTTACATAACAGTCAGAACCACAAAATATTTTCAGCACCGGAAAAATTTGGCTGATCATCTGAAACAAAAGTTGAAATTGATGGAAATTGAGGCACTTCAGGCTCAAATGAATCCTCATTTCACATTTAACTGCCTGAATACAATTCAGTTTCTTTTTATGTCGGGAAATACAGAATCTGCGAACAAATATTTATCCGACTTTTCTTCCCTTATGCGGTTAACGCTCGAATTAATGCGGGCATCAATCAGTTCGCTGGATGTGGAACTGAAAATTACGCTATTATACATTAACTTAGAGCAACTGCAGTTCGACGATGGTTTTGAGTTCAGATTGATAAACAACCTGAAAACGCAGCAGACAGAGATTAAGGCCCCAACAATGTTTTTACAGCTTTTTGTTGAGAACGCAATTCTGCACGGGCTAAAAAATGTAACTGACAAAAAACCGGTCCTTACGCTCGAAATGGATGAAACGGAAAACGAGTATATTTTCAAAGTTTCGGATAACGGTCATGGATTTGTTCAGAAGGGAATCGGAAATCACAAATCTGTTGGCCTTGACATTTTAAGAGAACGCTTTTACCTGAAAAGCCAGGTTTATAACTGGAATATCAATTTTAAGATCTCGCAGCTGGAAGAAATTACCAACGATATCAAAACAACGGTAACAATTACTTTCGGGAAATCATTCAAACAACCTTTTTAGAATCAGTATGAAAACACTTATAGTAGATGACGTAAAACTGAGCCGCGACGGACTTGCTGCATTAATCAGGCTATACCTGCCCGAAGCAGAAATTGTAGGAAGTGCAGGTTCGGTTGGTGATGCCCGGAAGATCATAAAATCTGAAAATCTCGATATTATCTTCCTCGACATTCAGCTCCAGGACGGAATTGGTTTTGACCTGCTGGAAGACATTGCGTTCAATACAAAAGTTATCTTCATTACTGCTTACGAACAATACGCCATTGAAGCTGTGCGAAAAGGTGCTTTCGATTATTTGCTGAAGCCAATCAACGTGGAAGAATTGACAAACTGTATCCAGCGGATCCGGGAAATCAATGAAATCATTTCACAACAGAACTCCGAAGAAGCAAAAGCTGAGATCTTCCCCGGAAAAATAGGAATCTCCAGCATGGACGGAATTGATTACGTAAATGTGAACGATATTCTCTACCTTAAAGCGGATGGAAAATATACGGAGATCATATTGAAGAACAATAAGTTCATCAGTTCGAAGAATTTAAAAATGTTCGAATACGTTTTAAGTGACAAACAGTTTGTTCGTGTTCACCATTCGTATATTGTGAATCTGGCTGAAGTGATTAAATTCAAAAAAGACGATGCCATGCTGGTGCTGGTTGACAACACAAATATTCCGGTTTCAAAATCACGTAAAGACTTTTTACTGAAAAAACTGGTACACATTTAAAAAGAAATTACCCGGTTCTAAAATCCGGTAAAACAATAAATTCATTTTATTGATCAAACAGGTTAATCATAGGCTACTCAGAAATACCATTGCAGACATTCCTTTTGCAAAAGAGAATATTCTTGCCCTTACATTTCGGATGGTTGTAGTGATTGGAAGTATTTTTACTCAACCCGTAAACGGTCAGCAGATTGGTCAATTCATTGAGAATAGCCAGCAGGTTCGGGTCCCTTTTACAATTACCAATTACAACACCAAACACGGACTGCCACAAAATCAGATTTCCAATATTGATGCGAAACTGAACGGTGAACTCATTCTGGCAACTGCTAACGGAATTGTTTCTTACGATGGTTATTCCTTTTCAAATTTCATTCTGAACAGTGATTACAAAAAGTACTTCCATATAAGAATTATCTATAGCGAAAAATATAAAAAACTCTACGGGCTGGAATTAGGCGGCGGTTTCAGTCAAATAAATCCGTCTTATAAAAAAATAAATGAATTTCAGTCGGCATGCCTTTATAAAGACAAGATATACGGTGTTTTTCGGGATGGAACCATCTGCGTTTTCGACCCGAAAAACAACTCAACAACAACACTCATAAAAACAGGAATTACCGGAGCCGGACCAATTCGTTTTAATGGCAATCAATTCATTGTTGGCGGCCGTTCGGATGTATTCGTGATTGATTCAAAATCGAAAGAAACTACGCGAATTAGAGGACTGGAAATTGAGCGAATCAAAGAAAACCCGTTTAATGGCGATATCTATCTGCTCGGATCAGCGAAGGCTTATAAGCTTTTAAGAAACAACAAGGTTCTGCGGCTGATACCTGAAATGAATACATCGGGTTTTATATTCCATGACATGACTTTTACCCCTGGAGATGAAGTCTATATCGGAACATCCAAAGGCTTAATTCACATTACTCCCGACCATAGTGAACTTTATGATGAAACCACATTCCTTCCGTCTGAGGATATTCGAAGTTTGTGTTACAGTGTCACTGAAAACTGCATTTTCGCGGGCACCACAAATAAAGGATTACTAAAACTTCAGCTTAAGAATTGCGCCAGTTTAATAAAGTTTACAGATCTGAGTAATGCATCTGCCAGCTCTATTGTCATCACTTCTTTCGGCAAAACACTTGTCTGCGCTTCAGACGGAGTTATTTACTCGATTTCCGCTAACGAAGCAACGCAGTATATCACTCCCCCTTCTCAACCGGCATCGATGTCGGAAATCAACGGAGAAATCTGGATCGGCACCTGGGGAAAAGGAATCTTACGCTATAAAAACCAGCAGTTTTTAGGTCAGATAAACGAATCACAACTCAGCGATCCGGTTGTTCACAGCATTTTCAAAGATTCAAGGGGCACTATTTGGGTAGGAACAAGTGCTGGAGTCTCAGCCGGAAAAAGTTCCAAAACCATTCAGCATATTTTGAAAAAGGAAATCCCACACCAGATTATTACCGTTTACGAGAAAAAAAACGGTCATATTCTGTTGGGAGGAAACAACGGATTAGACGAAGTGGACGAAAACAACAAACATATTCGCCATTGGGGAGAAAAAGAAGGTTTGATCTGTAAAGAAGTTCGTGCAGTGTATGAAGACAAATTCAATAAAATTTGGATAGGAACGTACGACGGCGGACTTTACTGCCTGGAAAAAGGAAAAATAACCAGTATTAATTCTATGAAGAATTGTATGCTGAACGAAGATGTTTTTACGCTGGCCAAAGATTTTTCAGGAAACATTTATATGTCTTCCAATAACGGATTGTGGGTGGTAAACGAGAAACAGCTAAACGATTTTTATCACCACAAAACACAGTACCTTATTCCTTTTATATATGCGAATGAAGCAGGAATTATGAACTCGGAATTTAACGGTGGTTTCCAAAACAATTTCGCACATTCGGCACAGGATCTTTTTTACTTTCCGGGTATAGAAGGAGTGGTTATTGTAACTCCTGAAAAATTTGTTTTCCGGAAATTGGTCCCGCAGATCAGATGGATCAGGGTCAACAGCCGGCCGATTTCCCCGAAGCAAACAGTTTTTGAACGGACAACCAACACCATCGAATTTAATTTTCACGTTGCAAATTTCAGCTCAAAATTCAACGTCTATTACCAATATCAGCTTGAAGGTCCGAATACGTCAAAACACTGGGAACAAATGCGTAAAAACGGCAATGTCCGGATTTCTTTTCTTCCACCGGGCGATTATACGCTCAGGGTGCGGGCTTTGGACGCGTACAACGACCCATACCCGAAAACTGTTACGTACCACTTTACCATTAAACCTTATTATTACGAAACCTGGTGGTTCAGATCACTTGTCATTGTGGCTGCATTAACAGCAATAACGCTTTTTATCAGAAACAGGATCTCGAGCAGAAGGAAAAAAGAAATTCACGAAAACACCATCAACAACAATATCCTGGAGTTGAAACTAAAAGCTATTCAATCAAAGATGAACCCGCATTTCATCTTTAATACCTTAAACAATATTCAGTATTTGATTGTTCTTGAAAGAAAGGAAGCTGCTGAAAACGCATTGACCGAATTTTCGCTGCTGCTCCGGAAGTTTTTGCAGCAAAGTGATCATTCTTTTGTCCGGTTAAATGAAGAAATTGATATTATAGAAAAGTACCTGCTTTTTGAACAAATCAGTTTTGACGGAGAACTGGAGATTCTTGTCGACATTCCGGAATCATGCAGAAAGCGTATTATTCCTACTCTCCTGCTTCAACCGGTTGTAGAAAACGCGGTTAAACACGGTTTGGCTCACAGCAAGAAACAAAAGAAAATAAGTGTTTATGCAACCTGCACCTCAGAACTTCTCAGCATCTCTGTCGAAGACAACGGAATAGGAAGAGAATCTTCGAAAGGAATAAACAGTTCGCGCGACAATCACGTTTCGCACGGATGGAAATTAATAGAAGAGAAAATTGACATGATCCGCCAGAAATACGGAGTGAAGATCACGTATGAAATTACGGATAAGCAGCTACAGGAAACCGGAACTGTTATTACCTTCCACATTCCTTTGATAAAAGAAGAATTTCTGAATTATTAATTTAAACAACTGTTACGTTAAACTGCTCATCCAAAGCAATACTTCCTTCGACAACCTGTGCTGCCCCCGGAATCATCAAGCCTTTCATTTTCCCCGTTTTTCCTTTCTGAATCAGATCAACGAGTTGCTTCGGCGTTAGTTTCTTCCCAAGTAATTCATACGGAACCAGGAAACCACAAACTCTGTAGTTGCTGCAGCCAACTCCTGTTTTACCTTCAAGAAGTTTGAACTGTTTACATTTCGGACAATCCAAATCTGCCAAAACAACTTTCTCAGTTGGTTTGCGCTCACGTTTTACTTTTGGTGGTTCAGGCGCCTGGCTTTCCAATTGAAAATGAACTGTTGGCTGTGAAAAGATCACCTCATCCGTCAACTCACGAACCATCACAATCAATTCCTGTTTAAACTGTTCCAGATCGTACTCACCTTTTTCGATCAAACGCAGTTTACGTTCCCATTGCCCGGTAAGCTCGGCGCTTTTCAGCAATTCGTTTTGTATTGTTCCGATCAAACTCATTCCAATAGGTGTAGGAATCAGATTTTTGCGTTTTTTCTCAATGTACTTGCGCTTGAAAAGCGTTTCAATGATATTGGCCCGTGTTGCCGGACGACCAATTCCATTTTCCTTCATCATGTCGCGAATTTCCTCGTCTTCAACCTGTTTTCCCGCAGTTTCCATGGCGCGGAGTAAGGTTGCTTCCGTATATGCTTTCGGCGGACTCGTTTTTCCATGATGCACTTTTGGTTCGTGCGGACCGCTTTCGCCAGCAACAAATTCAGGCATTACCTGTTCTGGTTTTTCTGCCTTTTTGTCTTCGTCTTTTGCTTCTTCCCAAACTTGTCTCCAGCCCGGTTCAATAATTTGCTTCCCGGTTGCTTTAAACTCAATCTTGTCAACCTTTCCGAGAACCGTAGTATTCGAGACTTTACATTCCGGGTAAAATGCCGCCAAAAAACGACGGGCAATCAACTCATAAACCTGCTGCTCCGGATGCGAAATTCCGCTTGGCTGAACACCTGTGGGAATAATCGCGTGGTGATCCGTTACTTTCTTATCGTCGAAAACAGTTTTCAGTTTTGGAATCGGTTTCGACAAAATAAACTCCGTAAACCTGGAGTAGTAAGTCATTCCACGCATAATCCCTTCAATCTTCGGATGTAAATCTTCACTCAGATAAGTGGTATCAACACGCGGATAAGTCACCAGTTTCTTTTCATATAAACTCTGAACATTCTTCAGGGTTTCGTCGGCTGAAAACCCGAACTTCTTATTTGCTTCAACCTGTAAAGACGTTAAATCGAATAAACGCGGATTTCCCTCCTTCCCTTCTTTCTGTTCGAAGGATGTGATCTCGAAAAGATGCTCTTTTAAATATGCCAGCCCCTGATTTGCGCGTTCTTCTTTCGTAATCCTTGGAATCATGGCGGTAAATTCCACAGCACGGTAATCGGTTTTCAGCTCATAATATTCTTCTACTCTGAACGCATCAATTTCCAGCTGCCGATTAACGATCATAGCCAGGGTTGGTGTCTGCACCCTCCCGATGGAAAGAGTAGCCTGGCCTTTCCCGAATTTCTTTGTAAACAAACGCGTAGCATTCATTCCCAAAAGCCAGTCGCCAATAGCGCGCGCGCTTCCGGCAGCGTATAAATTATTGTAAGAATTTCCGTCTTTCAGTTTTGAAAAACCTTCTTTAATAGCTTCTTCCGTAAGGGAAGAAATCCATAATCGTTTAATAGGCACATTGCATTTTGCCTTGGAAAGCACCCAGCGTTGAATGAGTTCTCCTTCCTGGCCGGCATCGCCGCAATTTATTACCTCAGTGCAATTTTGTACCAGGCGTTCAATGGTGGAAAACTGTTTCTTTACACCATTGTCGTCTATCAGTTTAATGCCGAATTTCTCCGGAATCATAGGTAGATCTTCCAGCCGCCAATACTTCCATGAATCTTTATAATCCTGGGGTTCTTTCAAGGTACACAAATGGCCGAAAGTCCAGGAAACCCAATAGCCGTTCCCTTCGTAAAATCCGTCGTTACGTTGTTTCGCACCAAGAATTTCAGCGATGTCTTTTGCTACAGAAGGCTTTTCGGCAATACAGAGAATCATAGAGCGCAAAGATAGGGCTTAGGAGAGGAATCCCGATAGTTATCAGGAGGAAAGTCATCAACAATTTGTTAATAGCGGAAAAGCAAAAAAAAAGAGGAAGAGCCAAAAAGCTGAAAAGAGGAATGGTTAGATTTGACTAT
>CAMLIF010000106.1 GCA_946479985.1 uncultured Flavobacteriales bacterium | reverse complement strand
TTTTAATAGTAGACCAGTTGGCGCCACCATCCAATCCAAATTCTATTTTTTGAATCGCGTTTTGCAAACGTTACTCTATCCGATGGAAATTCTTTGATCTTTTCTTTGTTTAAAATTGACCAAAGACCGTCTTTATAGATTGCTAATCCGTGATCCGAACCAAAAAAAATCTCTCCTGTTTCGGAATTATTAGACATCCAGTACCCGGGATCAATACCAATAATTTTGGGATCATGAAATGTCCATGCTTTTCCGTTGTAACTATATAACCCATCCAAGCAGTTAACCCATACATTATTTAAGTTATCTACAGCAACTTCGTATGCGCGCAATTTATCGGATTTAGTAGGAATGTTAGCGGTTTCATCATGAAAATTATCTCCATCATACCAACATACTCCACCTTCGGTAGTCATCCAAACAATACCTGCGGAATCAATGGCAATATTCTTACACCAATTATTCTGAAGTGTAGAATTACTAGTTTTCAAAACCGTAAAGTTGTAATTACTCAAGTTATTATTTGAATAAACATAAGTTTTATTGTAAATCTCGGGATTGTTAGCTTGATCAAATGATTTTTCAAAAGCCGGTATATCTACTCTTTGAATTTGTGCAGTCATACGATTATCTGAAATTGCAAATACAATATCAAAAGATGTTCTCCCTTCTATATTATCTCCGGTTTTAGCGGGGATATAACCATCAAAAGCGTTTAAACCTTTCACTATTTTTTTTGAAATACTGCTATTCGAAACGTCTGTATGGCTCAGAACACAACCAGCTCCGGTAGAATCAAGTAAAATCTGGAAAATAATTCTTCCTTTTACACCGTTTAATTGACAAGTCTTATTTAACTCATCAATTAATCTATTAAATGCCTGATTGTCGACATTTGCTTTTTGATCCCCACAATCCAGGCAAAAAAGATCTGTGTTACAGTTATTCAGCTTTTTTGCATATAAATGCTGAGATAAGGCATACGTTAAGGAAAAGACTGCTAAAAATGTTAGGTAAAATTGTTTCATTTTATATGATTTTGGGTGGCTAAAAGTACTAAGAAAAAACTCAACGCGCTTTGTCGGGTCCCCATTTTACCATTGCTGCTGTGAGCCGTACTACCTTTCAAATAACAATTCCGGTAATCCCCCGGGATATCTACATGTGAAATAATGACTGCTCTCAGGATAAACCTCAATATTATTCTTGAGGAAATCATGTACTTCATTTTTGTAAAGATTGAACATATCTCGATCGGATAACTTTATTGAATTAATTCCCAGTCCTTTGAAATTTTCTTTTGGTTCATAAACCACACTTAACAACCACGTGTCGTGATCATGATAAAAATCATCATGTCCGGTAATGTACATTTCAAATTCATTATGAGTTCTTTGAATAGCAAAATTAAGCGCAAGAACATTGTTTGGAATTGTTTCATCCTGAAAAACAACATTTAACCATTTTCGGATTATTCTAATTATTTCGCTTGTTGATTGCATAATCATTTTTCAGAATTGATTTTTACCCTCACCTCCTCCTAACCTTCCCGATCGAATACCGCACGGTGTCTTTGATCAAGCCTTTGTTTTCCGGATTGAAATGCTTGAGTTCTTTTACGATATCAGGATTGGATTTTACGCGCGATGCAACAATTTCATAGGCCATTTCACGGATGGGTTCTTCCAGTTCGTGGCGTTTGTAGTTGTCGCTTTTTAGAACAACTAAGAATTTTTCCTGGTTGGAGTCGTTGACTTCTTTTGCGTACAAACTGTTCAGTTCTTTTTTCAGATCTTCGGTTTTCTCAAATTCCGACAGGTACATTTTCAAGCAATTCACAGCTTCTGCATCGGTTCGCCAGCCACGTATCAACGTTTCCTGAGCACGTGAATTGATGTGCATTTTCTCTTTGTAAATCAATGCTGCTTTTATGAATTGATTTGTTTCCTTGTGCTTACCTGCAACCTGTCCGTAGTAAACATCTGCCTCTTTTTTGCGGTGAAGCAGGGTGTACATGTCGCCTACTTTTTCATTGTCATTGAGTTCTTTGTACAGTTCTATTGCGTTGGCAATTAAGTTTCCCTGTACAAAACATTCGGCAGCTTTTGGTTTATCGTTCAGGTGCTTGAGATAGACAGAAGCCGCGTCGGAATACAATTTTCCATCGGCAAGGGTTTGCGCAGCCATCCGATTGTCTTTCAGTAATTTCATGTAAATGAATGCCGCTTTCTCGTATTCTTTCTGATCAACCAGTTCCTGTGCTGTTTTCCGGTATTGTTCCCGGAGCGAATCATAGTAGTTCCCGATATCAACCGATCCGCCGCTTCGGGTATTCGAATTGGAATTGCTGCTGGCAAAAATGGAGAAGACCGACCACTTTTTCGACAGTTCCAACCGGCCATTGCTTTCTCCACGCGAACTTCCGGCTTCATCTAGCGGAATGGCATATTTCAACGCTTCGTTTGGATTGTTTCTCAGCATATCAAGTAATTTATCGAGCTGCTTTTGATTTCTTTTCTCCAGGTCTTCCAGGTTCTCCTTCGCTCTGTCGCTGTAACTGCCGCTTTTTCCACGCATAAACGGTTTCATCAGGAAACCCATCATTTTTCCGAAACCATTTGCCTCGCCTTCTTCGGCAGTGCTGTTTTCTGAAATACCGATTCCCCGGCCCGGATTTTCACCGGATGGTTTCTTTCTGAACTGTGACCGCAGAAAACCCAGTTTCACTTTTTCAAAAAGGCTCAATGGTTTATCCTGCATTTTCTCACGCTTCGGAAAAACCTGCTGTTCCAGTTTCTCTAACGCTTTTTCAACATCGACAGGTGCAATTTGAAAACTCCTGATCTCATTCGGGATATAGGGCACTTCTTCCGGGCGGATAACCTGGATGGATGATTGCTCCGGCATGAGCATAAACTGCCCGAAATTTACTTCTTCTTTCAATTCAACCAAACCAATTTCGGGATGCATGAGCCAAACTGATCTTTCGAAGAGTTTCTCCATTTCCGCCGGTGTCATGGCTGGAAAAAGCTCCGATCTCCCGGCTATAAAAAAGGATGAGGAAACCTGCTGACAGCACTCGTTTTGTTCAAGGTTCAGTAGGTCGGCTTTCCCTTTCAGAATGATTAAACAGCCCCAAACAACATTGGCTTCCATTCCCGGAAGCGGGTAAACTGAAATTTGCTTTAAGCTCAGGTTCATGCGCTGAATTTCCAGCAGCCAGTTTTTGACCGATGCGCCTTTGACCAGGATTCCGTTTAAAGGAAAACGATTGTGCTGAGAGGGTTTTAAACTAAGCTCCATAAGTCAAAATGTTCTTTATGAATGGTTCTATAAATGCATTCTGGAATTCAACGGTTGTGAGGCTCTTCGCTTCCGTTTTCTTGAAAAATTCGTCGCCGCAAAATGCATTTTGGGTTGCCACGCCAATTTTAGTATCTAGTACCGAGGGAACAAAAATAGTTGGAACAGAAGGATTGCTGCTTTTCAGGATCAGCATTCCGGACCGGTTCACTTCAATTTTACTTCCATCATCGAAGGTGAATTCATCGCTGATGGTTTCAGTTGATTTGGCTATTTTGTTGAGCGTTTTACAATTCACAATTTTAATGGTCCCCGAATGATGATTGAAACGTAATTCGTGATTGTTAAACACCAGGTTGCGTTGTTCACTAATGGAAATTGAATATATATTCTTAAGAATATTCCGTTGTGTGTTTAACCCTGGAATCTTATTTAAAACACTTTGTTTGGCTTCCCTGAATTGTTGGTTTGTTTCGAACGACTCAGAATGATCCGGAGTAGCCAGAGCTATATCCGGGTGAATAACCCAGTTCCCTTTGGATGAACGATACCTGAAATTTCCACCGTCGTAATGTAAACCTCCTTTTGAAATCGTGTTCTTATCGAAAAATGCCGGTCGTTCTATCCGGGTACTTAAGTTGTACAGTATGCATTGATTCTCATGAGGATCAACAATTACCAGCACCTGATTTCCATCAGAATTCCATCCAATCTCATATTGACCTCTGAATGGTATTTTGTCCCATATTAATTCCAGGCCTTTGGTGTTATTAGTGGTGAATTCAGTTCGGGAAAATTCTTCGGAAAAGCGAAACAATTTCGAATCATTGGAAACCAGTAAACAGGTTTTTCCATCTACAGCAGGCACGTATTCATAACCATTCGACGGATAAAACAAAATAGGATATTCGCCACGGAATGCTCCGCGGTGTACTTTACGCGGTGCAGATTCTTTTTTCCAAAGTTCTTCAAGCGGCAGTTGAATGTGCTGTAATAAACGTTTGCTGTGCTGCTGTTTTTTATACACATCAATATTTCCAACGGCATCGGTATAAATCCAGTAAGCTACTGCATGATGAAATTCATTTACCGCTTTCAGCATAGCGGATTGTTTTAATATAGATTGCTCCGTTATTACAAATAGCTCCTGCTCCTTACCTGGCGGGAAATCGTTCAAATAATCCGTTAGACCATTCACCGCATTCAGCTGAGCATCCAGTTCACTTAAAGCATCAATGAGCGATGAAATGGAATTGGAATCTATTTCTTTGTATTTCTCTCCAATAACATAACTGCGACAAGGAATATCGGTTTTCGGATGTTTCGAAATAGCCAGCATAATTGCGAATGCCACAGTTTTGGGCGTACCCCAGTTTTTGAGTGAGCTGTCGATGAGAATAATCCGTTCCAGATTATTTTGCTGCGGCGGAATTTCGCGCTGAATATACAAAGCTTCGTTATTGGCCAAACGCGATAAGAACACGAGGTCATCGTTTGCAAATTCGGACACCAGTAATTTGTCGAAATCGCCTTTATTCGTTAAATCAGAAATACCACCCAAAGGCTGACTACTCGGCAAGGAACTGTGTACCGGAATGTTTAGTCCACCCCACAAATGTTTAATCAAGGTCCCAACCGGACGCGTTCTGTCGTTGGCAATTAATTCGCTGATAAAATCTGTTGGAGGAGCTTCCTTCCCTGCTTCAAAGGGCGGCTCCAGCAATTCGAATAAATCCGGAAGTTCAGGAAGCGCGGCAATTTTATCCAGGATTTGTTGAACCGTAGTTAATTTCGGGGCCAGTACACTGAAAACGCGCAAATCGCGGATCAGAACTTTCCTGGAATATGGAGCAGGCGTTAAACAATCATCCAATTCAGGGCTGCTGATAGCACCGATAATTTCCCGCGTATTTTTAATAGAACCAACTCCATGACATTTTTCAAAAATTGCCTGGAAAAGCTGCAATTTTTTAGAACCTCTTTTAAATTCTTCCGGAACGGATGTCAAAAGCATCAAAAAGTCTTTGGCCCGTGCTCTTTCTTCTTCCGTGTTATCGTCCATGATCAGGCTGTCAAGTTCATTCAACAGCTGTTTCCCGTTTGCGTTAGTTGCAATAATTGCCAGTAACAACGCACCAAACGGAGGAAGCCCCTGCAGGGAAAGCACAGGAATTATTTCTTTCAGAAACGCCCGGTAAGCAATGGTACTTCCACCGGGAATTGACACTACTTCTCCCTGCTCTTCCCAGTGCCAGAAATAGTTTTCAATCGATTGAAAGTAATTGCCTTTTGCCATATTTAACTCACGGGATTTTTGATGGTCATTCTATATGAAGCCAATGACAAGGGTTGTAGATCGGAATGATTGAGCCTGAAATATTTTCCGCTCTCAGTCCAGACTATTCGGTCGCGACCCGCTAATTCTAATAAATTCGTCCATTCTTCTTTCATCACATGCAGTTCAAAGTCGAAACCTGCCGGCAATAAAAAAGCACCGCTCTGCCAAAAAACCGGTCCTTCAATCGGAAGCAGCGGGGTTCCTGAAATAAGTGCTTTGTAATTATCCAGGACACACCAGGAAAGGTTTTTCAACCGAACCGCCGGAGCGTTTTCAAGATACATTCCAAGCAGATCAAGATCTACCATCATTGCAGCAGATTCGGCTTCATTTTCGGCAGCAGCTAAACGAAGAATCAATTCATCATTCAACCCGAAATAATTGTGATTCAACGGCGGTAAACTAACCGGCAAAGCCCTGTCGACGGGGCTCCAGATTAACGACGGAACAATTCCTTCAGGCAGCAGGCTTTCCAACGGAAAAAGCCGTCCGTTTTTCTCGTAATAGATCTTTTTATAAGGAATTGTCTTTACCTCAGGCGAATGAATCTGCGCATAATCGAAATCTTTGATCCAGATTCCCTGTTCGTTAAATCCGGCTTTCAGATTGTTCCAATGACGAATTCCGCCCAAAAACGATCGATGAGCTTCTTCAACCAGCAAAAAATAATTCAGATTGTTTGCAGCATCTGTTGCCATAATCCTTCTATTTCTGTTTGAATGTGCTGTTTGTGTTCCTGGTTCCGGATCCAGTTGCAACGCGTTTGAACGTAGCGCAATTTATCCTTAATAACGTTTTGCTCCTCGAATGACAGGTTTTCAGAATTCCATTTCCCTTTTAAAAGTTCCACTTCTTTCATTACTTCTTCCGGATTCGGAACTTTATTGAACATAGCCTGCGGATGTGCTTTTTCAGCAGTATCTTTCTCAATAATATGATCAATGATACCGGCAAGAATCTCGATTTGTTCTTCCGTATCCCATACGTATTTCAATACCCAGAGATCAGAGAGAATTGCTTCCGTTCTATTGCACATCAAAGCACTTGCAGCAATAATATTCTGAATTTTCACTGCACGCCGGTCCGAAACCTTGATTCCGGTATTCCGAAGATTGTGAACCAGGTCGACATACTGTTTCCGGATCGGTAAAAGATCCACCTGCCGGCTCAATTGCTGTAATTCGATAATTTCTGCCGGTGTAATAACCGGTTTATCAACAGGTGCTGCATTTTCAAGTTTCCAACCTGCGAGTAATACTTCTTCCAGCCGATCGGTGTCAACATAATCACATTGGATCCGAATGAGAAAACGGTCCAACAAGGCATTCAAAGATTCGTCTTCAGGCAGAACGTTACTTGCCCCGACAAACATGAGCGCAGGAAGTTTTTTCGTTTCCTTTCCGCGACGGAAAATCTTTTCATTCAGCGCCATTAATAAACTGTTCAGGATGGCACTATTGGCATTGAAGATCTCATCCAGAAACACCATGGAAGCCTCCGGCATCATTCCTTCGGTATTGGTAATCAACTCACCTTCCTTCAGTTTGCGAATATCGAACGGACCAAAAATCTCATTCGGTTCTGTAAACCGAGTAAGTAAGTATTCAAAATTCTTTCCGCCTTCAATACAACTCGACAACAAACGGATAATAGCACTCTTCGCCGTTCCCGGAGGACCAAGCAAAAAAGCATTTTCACGCGCAATCAGGCTGATTCCCAATAAATCAATTACCTCATCTTTTCCTATAAACGATGCTTTCAAAAAATCAAGGACATCGTTCAGTTTATCACTTTTATTCATAATTCGTCACTAACATAAATTCCTTCCAGAGTATTTCAGCATACATTCCTAAGCTGGCTTTCACCGTTTCGTAACAAGCCGGCTGCTCTGCAAGTTTTAATTTTTTGTTTTCAATAATCCGGTTCGCATACAATTGCTCCAAACAACTGTTAGAACCAATGCATTCAAAATCCAGTTGTTCGATTTCGAGATGATATCTCATTGCGGAATAATGCCATTTATGGGCAATTTTCTCCAGCAGAACTATCAAACCATCCTGCGTATCAATTACCTTGAGCTGGAAAAGCATATCGGGCAGAAAACGCAGGCACAAATCGGCAGAGAGTATGGCAGAAGCATTTGTGTTTCCCTCGAAATCAGTGAACAACGCCGCCAAATCAGCTTCTTTGTGATCGCGATAAAGTATCAACTGTGCCGCAACATAAACCGTTTTTGCCGCCCACAAAGCAGCTTCAGGATCAAACTCCGGCGCTTTATTCGGATAACCTGTTGATTCTTTCCGGTATTCTTCGCTCAGGAAATTGATTACTTCCAGTTCTTCGTCCTTTTCAGCAAACAGCACATTCTGAAACAACATCACCTCTTCACTTTCACGAAGCTGGCGGATCATTTGAAGAAAATACTGTTGCTGCATATTTAGATGGTTTCACTTAGGGGAGTAAAAATAATGGAAAAATTGTGGATTTCAGGATTCGAACGATGACAGAATGAAAAACAACCGGCGTTTCACACGATGAGCTCATGAATTTGAATTGAAAAAGGATATCGGGAAGAAAGCACTAGTGTTCGCCGATTTGACAACATATTACTATTTCATGCCTACCGTTCTTGTTTAGGAATACTCTTCAAATCAATTAATAGGTAAACGTAAATCCGAATCCTAAACCCATGTCGCTATCATAATGTGTTGAAAGGGAAAACGATTGGTTGAGTACATATTTGAGGCCTGCCATGTATTCAAAATCTGAATTATACATTAATCCCAGGCGCAGACGTTTCGTGAGTGGAATATCTTCCCGCATAAGCTGAACCCGCAGTTTTCCATCTGTATCAATCCGTGTATCGGCTATGATCAGCATGGGCAACGTATACTGTAAGCCGAAACATATTGCCCCGCGACGATCTTTAGTATTTGTCTGCCCAAACAGGTTACGTTCCGTTTCACCCATTTCCATTTTACGGTAACGCCAATCAAAGCCCACATAAGGGAAGAACCATTGCATTTTCCCAATATATCGACCAAAGTGCGCTTCTGTCTCATAGCCATGCATATCGTTATATCCCAGGCGCCATTCTGCTTGCAAATTCCAACGGGTATTCTGCAACATCATTTCACCGTCGTTGCCGTTGGTAGCAAAATCGTTTTGAAACATAAAGTGAAATTCGCGGTCGTCGGCGTAAAGCTTTTTCAATGCTTTTTCCGGATCCGGGAGCTGAGGGTTCGGTGGTGAGTTTTCGTAGGTGAAGATCCGTCCCATTCCACTCATCATGTGATAAAGAATATGGCAATGAAAAAACCAGTCGCCGCTTTCTGTTGCGGCAAATTCGATGGTGTCTGTTTCCATAGGCATGATGTCCAGTACATTTTTCAATGGAGAATACTCACCATTGCCGTTGACAACGCGAAAGAAATGTCCGTGTAAATGCATTGGATGGCGCATCATCGAATTGTTGTACATAATTATGCGAACATTCTCCCCTTTTCGAATTAAAATCTTATCCGTTTCGGAAACCGTTTTGTTGTTAATGCTCCAAACATAGCGGTTCATATTCCCGGTGAGTTCAAAGTTGTAAACGGTTGTTTTTGCTTCGGGCAAAGTTGTCTTTACGGGAGACCGAAGCATGTTGTAGTTCAGCGTAACAATATCGGAAAGCTCATTGCTATTGTACTGGTCGCCATTGGTCATATCCATGTGCTTATGGTCCTGTTTCTTTTTCTCTTTCAAAGGACCCGTAATCTCCGGATACATCACCACATTCATGTCCATCTGCTGAAGGCTCATATTCATGCCCATATCGTCGAGGTTTCCGTCCATTTTGATCATGTCATTCATCATCTGCATGCCTTCAAAATATTTCAATGGTTCTAACGGTGAGATCAGTTGTTTCACTCCTGTACCAAGCCATAATGAAGTGCTTCTGATCCGGTCTTCGGAAGTTGCCTGTAACTCAAACGCTGTGTTTTCCGAAGGAATTGTTAGAATGACATCATAGGTTTCGGCAACCGCAATGATAAACCGGTCTACAGGAACAGGAACAACTTCTGATCCATCGCTGGCAACAACGCTCATTTTACCGCCAGAATAACGCATCCAAAAATAGGTAGATGAGCTTCCGTTGACGATCCGAATCCGCACCTTATCCCCTGCCTTGAATTGCGGAATACTGATCTCGGGCTGTCCGTTTGTAAGAAACCTGTCGTAATACACATCGCTCACATCCATTGCCAACATTCGCTTCCATTCGTTCCCCACTTTTGTTTTGAAACTTCTGTTCACTATTGCATCTCCATAGCTTTGTACAGCGCCTTTTTGAACAGATGCTTTTTTGATTGCCGACCAATCATTCGCCATGTGCAGTCTGCGATGTACTTCGAACGGTTTCATGTCTGTCCAATCACTTAAAACGATCGTATATTCAGCCATTTTCGGCTCATCTCTCTTATGAATAATAAATGCTCCGTACATTCCGCTTTGTTCCTGTAATCCCGCATGAGAGTGATACCAATAGGTTCCGTTCTGAACGATCGGAAATTTGTACAAATGGGAAGTACCTCCTTTAATGGGTGCGGTTGTCAAATATGGAACTCCATCTTGTTCATTCGGCAAGATTAACCCGTGCCAGTGAATCGAAGTTTCTGTTTTCAGTTCATTGTGTACCCAAATTTCTGCGGTGTCTCCTTCCGTAAAATGCAATTCTGGCATTGGAATACTACCGTTAACGGAATATGCTTGTTTTTCTTTACCGGTAAAATTAACGGTGGTATCTCTGACGTACAGATCGTATCGCACCGTTTTTTGAGCCACGGCTGCCAGGTGCATCAGTACTGCCACTATCATTAATATTCGTTTTTTCATCACCTACAATTTACGTCATTCATTCATTTACGAAAGGAGACTTTTAAATCTATTTCCCGTTGATTTGTTCAATCTGAAATCCTGCTTGTTTTACTTTTTCTTCCACTTCTTCTGCAGTCATTTTATCCGAATTTACCGTAAGTATCTTAGCAGGAGTCAGAATGTCTACGTTCCATTCTTCGGGTGTAAGCTGCTCGTTAAGAAATGGTGTCACTTTTTCAAGACATCCGGCACATTTAATTGTTGTTTTAAATTGGAGTGTTTCCATGATAATTTGTGTTGTTTAATGATTAATAAGACAAAGTTTGTCCTTTTAATGCACTGTATCGTTATGGTATTTTCTGAACGATTTATGATTTTTACGACTTGTTTAGTTTTCTGAATTTCAGAAGTAAACTATTGCTGACAACACTTAATGAACTCAACGTCATTGCGGCTCCTGCGATCATTGGGTTGAGTAAAAAACCATTGACTGGGTAAAGCACTCCGGCAGCAATTGGAATGCCTATTACATTATAAATAAATGCCCAGAAAAGGTTCTGCCTGATTGCTGAAACTGTTTGCTGTGACAGCTGAAATGCGATGGGTATTTTTGTCAGATCGGAAGATATAATTACCATTCGGGCAACATCCATGGCAATATCACTGCCCTTCCCCATGGCGATGCTAACATCAGCCTGAGTGAGTGCATTACTGTCGTTGATACCGTCTCCGACCATTGCCACAATTTTACCTTCAGACTGTAATTGTTTCACGAATGCAGATTTGTCGGCTGGAAGTACTTCCGCTTTATAATGATCGATTCCTGTTTTCTCTGCAATTGCTTTCGCTGTCTGAGCGTTATCACCTGTAAGCATATATACTTCAATTCCCGATTGCTTCAACTGCCGGATAGCCTCTATGGAAGTCTCTTTGATTTCATCAGAAATTCCTACCACTGCAAGCCCATTTTGACTGTCGGCAAAGAAAATAACTGTTTTTGCTTCACGGAACCATTTATCCGCTGTTGCCAGTAATTCCTTTGAAACAGCAACCTGATTCTGTTCAAGTAATGCCTTATTACCAACAAAGTAAGTCTTACCATTTACTTCAGCTTTTGCACCGAACCCGGTAATGCTTTCAAAATGATGAACAGGAAGCGTTTCACTATGAACGAGTTGTTTCACGACTGAATCAGCCAATGGATGTTCAGATTGCTTTTCGATAGTGTATAGTACTGACTTTAAAGAATCATCGCTGTTCAGCCATTGAATTCCCGTCACTTTTGGTTTACCCTCAGTAATTGTTCCCGTTTTGTCGAGTACCACCGCGTTTACTTTACGTCCAAGCTCAAGGCTTTCGGCATCTTTAATCAGAATTCCGTTTTCAGCGCCCTTACCAACACCAACCATTATTGCTGTAGGTGTTGCCAGGCCAAGCGCACAAGGACAAGCGATTACAAGTACTGTCACAAGAGAGAGAATACCTTGCGTCCATCCGTTTTCTCCTCCCAGGGTTACCCAAAGGATCAGCGTAAGGATTGAAATACCAAGAACGACAGGTACGAAAATACCTGCTATTTTATCAACGAGCTTCTGAACCGGAGCTTTACTTCCCTGTGCATCCTGTACCATCTTAATGATCTGGCCCAGCATGGTTTCATCACCGACTTTTTCGGTTTTGAAATGGAAACTTCCTTTCTGATTGATGGTTCCGGCAAAAACTTCGGAACCTTCGGTTTTTTCAACCGCCAATGGCTCACCACTCAACATGCTTTCGTCCACGAAGGATTTTCCGGAGATGACCTTACCGTCCACTGCAATTTTCTCTCCCGGTTTTACTATTATTGTATCGCCGATATTGACATTTACAATTGGAATTTCTTCTGACTCACCGTTTGCATTCAGAATTATTACCGTATTTGGTTGTAGTCCAATCAGTTTTTTCAATGCAGAGGATGTGTTTCCTTTTGCTTTTTCCTCAAGCATTTTTCCAAGCAAAATAAACGCAATCACTACTGTAGCTGCCTCGAAATACACATGGGCATGTAATCCTTTGCTGTGCCAAACCTCCATGAATAATGTATTGAAAACACTGAAGAGGTAAGCGATTCCTGTACTCAAAGCAACAAGTGTGTCCATATTTGCAGAACGGTGCTTCGCCTGTTTCCAGGCATTGATAAAGAAGTCTTTACCAAGCCAGGCAACCACGGGTGTTGAAAATGCCCACATGATATAGTTTGCGTAAGGCATGTCCATGAATAACATACCAATTACAACCACGGGTATCGACAACAGAATTGCACCGAACGTTTTGAACTTCAGCTTACGAAACTTTTGACTCTGCAGTTCTTCCAATGTGTCGTTTGCCGATTCTGTTTCATCGATCATCAAATCATAACCAATTGAGCGCATCGCAGTCTGTAATTCCTTTGGATTCGTTATCGTTGGTATGTACTCTACGCTCGCCATATTATTCGCATAGTTTACGGATACTCCGGTAACACCTCGCGTGCTTTCGAGAATAGTCTGCGCACTAATGGCGCACGAAGCACAGGTCATGTTCAATACCGGGAAATTCTTTTTCACAGTTGTAACGCCATAACCTAAGTCACGGATAGCTTTTACGGCATTCGGTAAGATATTGAATGCTTTTGTTTCGTTGATGATTGCACGGTTGTTATTTAGCTCAACCTTGTGTGTAGTAACACCTTCCAGTTCTTTCAACCCATTGTCAACAATTAGTGCACAATGCTCGCTCTCTACTCCTTCGAGTGGGATATGAAGCAATTCCCGGTCTGTTGTTTCCATGATTTTCAATTTATATTGCAAAGTTCAGTTGAAAACAATGGGTATGCGTTATGATATTTCCTGTTAGAGTTATGACTTTTACAAATGATCTAAAGACTTCCGCTTAGATGCTTTTATGCTTTTGAAATGACTGGGAGTCAACCCAACAACTTTCTTGAACTGTGTACTTAAATACGCCACGCTGCTATAGCCCATTTGATCGGCAATCTCACTGAGAGAAAGCTCATCGTATACAAGTAATTCCTTCACACGTTCCAGGCGCTGAGCTATGTAAAACTTTTCGATTGTCGTTCCTTCAACCTCCGAAAACAGGTTACTCAAATATTTATACTCCATTGGAATAAACTGCATGAGGTAATCCGAAACATTCATATTTAACTGTTGATCCGAATGATGAACCAGTTCTACTACCAAATTTTTGACACGCTCAATCAGTCTGCTTTTTTTATCATCAATCAGCTCAAAGCCTAATTCCCGGAAGCGTGTATTTAAGCGTTCTTTCTCTTCATTTGTCAATTCTTCCTTCAACTCCACTTCACCCAATTCCACCGCAAGTGGCTGAAGCCCGAGCTGTTCCAGCTCAGACTTCACCACCATCTTACAACGGTTGCATACCATGTTTTTGATATAAATTTTCATTTGGTTACTTAAT
>CAMLIF010000105.1 GCA_946479985.1 uncultured Flavobacteriales bacterium | reverse complement strand
TATCTCCAACCGTTCTGTAGCGTACTTTTTTCGTTACCAGAAGATCTGTTTCATCGAGATTCAGGAACTCGTTGTTCGACATCAATTGCCCGTTTTCGGTGAGCACACATTCGCGTTCATGAGTAAAGTATATAGACGGCAAGTCAATCTTTTCGCGTTTGATATAATTCCAAACATCCAGTTCTGTCCAGTTGCTGATTGGAAATATGCGCACATTTTCTCCTTTGTCGATTTTACCATTGTAAATACTCCACAATTCCGGTCGCTGCAACTTCGGATCCCATTGCCCAAACTCATCTCGAACCGAGAAAACACGTTCTTTTGCCCGTGCTTTTTCTTCGTCGCGCCGCGCACCGCCAATACAGGCGTCGAATTCAAATTCTTCGATGACAGCCAATAAAGTATATGTCTGCAAGGCATTTCTGCTTGGGAATTTCCCTTTTGCATCCTGCAGTTTCTTTTGCCGGATGGTGTCTCCAACATTCCTGACGATGAGATTTTCTCCCAACTCTTTCACCAGGTTATCCCGGAAATCGAGTGCTTCCTGAAAATTGTGCCCTGTATCTACATGCACCAGCGGAAAAGGAAATTTCCCCGGACGAAAGGCTTTCAAAGCCAAATGCACCAGGCAAATACTGTCTTTTCCACCGGAAAACAACAAGGCCGGCCTGTCGAACTGCCCTGCTACTTCGCGCAAAATGTAAATTGCTTCTGCTTCTAATTGATCTAAATAGTCCATATTTTCTCTTATTTTTAAGGAGGATCTAACACCTCCTCCCTTGAGGCCTGCCTGTTTGCAGTCAGACAGGGAGGAATGAGGAGGGTGGCAAATACGATTCTCAGCCCTCCCTCTTAATCCCCCTCCAAAGGGGGAGACGACAATCCTCTTTCAACCTTGATAATTTCTTATTGATTATTAACTATGTAATCCACACTCCTTTTTCGAATTGTCTTCCCACCACCACCGGCCGGCCCGAAACGATTCTCCGTCACGAATGGCTCTTGTACAGGGTTGACACCCAATGCTTACAAATCCTTTATCCTGCAGGGCGTTTGTTGGAATATTGAAGCGTTTGATCTCAGCTTTTACTTCCTCTAAACTCCATTTTGCCAGCGGATTCACTTTCACAAGCTGCCGTTGTTCATCCCACTCCACTACTTTCAGTTCCTGTCGATTTTCAGAATGTTCAGCCCGCAAACCCGTGATCCAGATATTCACATTTTCCAATGCTCGATTCAAAGGCTCAACTTTTCGAATGAAACAGCATTCTTTTCTGTTTTCCAATGATTCGTAGAAACTGACCGGGCCTTTTGTTGTCACTAGTTTCTCAACTGCTTCATGTCGCGGAAAGAAAACTTCTATGTCTGATTTGTATCGTTCCCTGGTCGAATTCAGAACACTGTACGTTTCGGCGAACAATCTGCCGGTATCCAGCGTGAAAATCCGAATGGGTAATTGCTGTGAGAGAATATGATGAGTCACCACCTGATCTTCCCAACTCAAACTGGTTGAAAACGCTGCTTTCACATTTGGAAGAGCCGCAATTCTTCCCAGGAATCCGGCAATATTTTCTTGGTCTAAAGCTTCAATTTCTTTTAGCATGATCTTAAAACAATAACATGATTAAATTTCTCAAACTCAGGATAATCACTACAATTCCAACAAAGAGCATCATTGCTTTGATATTCAGTTTTGAGGACAAATAAGCCGCAATTGGCGCAGCACAAACACCACCCAAAATCAGCCCGACAATTGGTTTCCACGCCGAAGCACCGATGATTGAGAAAAAAGTGAACGAACTTGCCAGCGAAACGAAAAATTCAGCCAGGTTCACGGAACCAATGATCATTCGCGGATGTTTTCCTCTTGCAATCAGGGTTGAAGAAACAACTGGTCCCCAACCGCCGCCGCCAATGGAATCGAGAAATCCGCCCATGGTTGCCAGCCAGCCGGCTTTTGTTACTTTTTTGCGTGCCTGCTTTTTCCGAAGGACTTTGTAAATAATCAAAGAACCCAGGAAAAGCGTATACGAGCTCACAATTGGTTTGATGTATTGGTTGTAATCTTCTAATTCGGTCAGCAAATACGCACCGATGATTGCTCCTATCACTCCGGGAATTACAAGCGACTTAAACAAACGATTATTGACATTACCGAAGCGTAAATGCATAATTCCGGAAACTCCGCTTGTAAAAATCTCGGAAGCATGAACACTCATACTTGCTACAGCCGGTGAAATTCCGAGAGAAAGTAAAAACGTGGTAGCACTCACTCCATAAGCCATTCCGAGCGCGCCGTCGATCATTTGAGCAATGAAACCGCCAACCATGAACCAAACGAACATCATATCAAGCGATGCAATGGTTTCCGAAGCTTTGGAAAAGATAAGATCCGGCGGAACGAGCGAAAAGAAAACGTGCCCGCTGATCATGATTCCTAAAATTCCGGCGGCGTAACCCAGCAATTTCCAGGGTGAAAACAAATACCACGGACGTTCGATCTTTGCAGTCAGCACTTCGGTTGTTTTATTGAGCTGCTTTACTTTTTTATTGAAATCGCCAGACAGATGATTCCGTAATTTATTCAACTGATCCAACGAATCATTGATCTCATCCGGTAGATTTTCATCAAGCACTTCTTTCAACCGTTTCGCAATTGTAGGTGATTTCCCGTTAGTCGAAATCCCGATTTTGAGGTTTCCTTTCCGAACTACCGATCCCAGGTAGAAATCGCACAAATCAGGTTTATCGGCTGCATTGAACAAAATTCCTGCTTCGTTGGCCAGGGTTTTTAATTCTGCAGAATCTTCCACATCATTGATTGCGGCTATCACCAATTGTTTATTCAGAAAATCGCGCGGACCTACAATTCCGCTTTCCAGAGAAACATTTTCATGCAATTCTGCAAACGCCAGGAATTCGTCATTGAAATCCTTCGAAATCACATGGACAATTGTACGCGGCGAATTGGTAAGCAAGGCCTGCAGTTTTTCCAACGCAACCTTTCCTCCGCCAATCAGCAGTACTTCCAGTTCGTTTGTCTTTAGAAAAATCGGGAACAATTCGTTTTTTGCCTTATCACTCATAAATCAGTTTGCCAATGAAGTGTTAATACACAGATTTGCCAGTTTTTTACTCAATTTGATCGGGGAGTCTTTTAATCCGACTACTTCACCGATTACAATAATTCCCGGTTTTCTTTGTGGATTTCTAAATTGAAACGGTAAAGCGGCAATAGTTCCAGCAATATGCTCAACGGTTGGTAAAGAGCCATCCAGGATAATGGCTGCTTTCTGTGTTCCCTTTCCTGCCTGAATATATAAACGACTAATTTCCGGTAGCAAATGCAATCCCATCAGGATTAAAACTGTTCCATTTCCAAGAACCGCATGTTCCAGTTCCGGGTTCAATTTGCCGTTCGAAAGTGTTGCCGTTACAACATGAAAACTCTTACTTAATCCGCGATGAGTAACCGGAATTCCAGCCAATGCGGGGACTGAAATTACACTTGAGATTCCGGGAACGACTTCTGTTTCAATTCCGAATTTTTGAGCGTAAAGAATTTCTTCATAGCCACGACCAAAAACAAAGCTATCGCCTCCTTTCAACCGAACTACATTTTGATATTTCCGGGCATAAGCAACCAACAATTTATTGATTTCCAACTGCGTGTGTTTCACATTTCCAATTCGTTTTCCGACATAAATTTTGATCGCTTTCGGTGAAAGATTCAGTAATTCTTCGTTCACCAACGCATCGTAGAGAATGACATCTGCATTTCGAAGCGCACGGGCTCCTTTCAATGTGATCAATTCCACATCTCCGGGACCCGCACCAACCAATATGATCTTATTTTTTTTCTTCGTTTCCATAACTTTCTTTTAAGCGGTTAAACACTTCCAATAATTGATTCACATATACATTCGCGAATTCTTCTGTTGGTTCGGATTTATTCATTCGCAATACAAATTCAGAGAACAAATAGTGCTCATCGAATCCAAAATCATTGGCGAAATGCAAATCGAAATCCGTTAGAATTTTCACCTGCGTATTACAACGAACTCCTTTGTCGATCAGCAGGGCTTTTGCTCCGTGAACTAAAGCTGTATAAGCGAAATAGATTGCATCAGCAAAACGTTCTTCTTCAAGTGCAAAAGCAGCAGAATCAGCTTTCTCTTCCGCATCAAAAAGCAAGGTTCTCACCAGATCAATCTGCACTCCGGCACATTCTCCAACTCCAATTGCGGTTGCGAATTCCTCTTCGTGACCCCAGTCCACATAATCTGTCGAAGCCACATTCGAAGTATCTGCCAATGGTTTCAGCAATTGATAGAAATAGTTTGTGGTTTGCCGATCGTAATACGCGTTGAAATCTTCGTCATTATTATGATTTTCAGCGAAATCAGTAAGAATAGTATCGATTAGCTGAATCACGCGTTTCGAAGGAAATTTGATTACTTTTTCAGCAACACGACCTTCTCCTCCACCCAATTTTCCGCCGCCAAGTAACAATTGCAAAGCCGGAAGAGTTCCTTCCTTTGTTTTTATAGAACTTCCGTGAAAGCCGATATGCGCCAGGCCATGCTGACCACAGGAATTCATACATCCGCTGATCTTGATCTTAATTCCTGTTTCTTCCAATAATTTCGGGTAAGCAGTACGAATGTGATCTTCCAGCACAACAGCCACATTTGTCGAATTCGAAATTCCCAGGTTACATGTATCGGTTCCCGGACAAGCGGTTATATCGCCAAGGCTGTTGTAGCCATTTGCATTCAGTCCAATTTCTCCCAATTTCAAATAAACAGCTTTCAGATTTTCAGATTTCACATTTCGCAGCTGAATGTTCTGATCAATCGTAAAACGCAATTCCGGCAAATCGAAATCATCTAATAAGTTTGATAAATCCCTCGCCTGGCTGGTATAAAAATCGCCTAGCTGAACTTTTATGTAAGCGGCAAATAATCCTTGCTGTTTTTGTTCTATTACATTGGTCTTTAGCCAATCTGAATAAATGAGATCATGTGATTCTTCAATTAAAGTATTTATTGAAATCTGCTTTAAGTAAGGGGATTCAATTTCTTCATTGTCAAATAACAAGAAATCATTTTCTAATTCATATTGAACTGCCTTCAATTCCTCATTCACTAATTGAATATATGTTTCAAAACCGATCGAATTAATCAGGAACTTCAAACGTGCTTTGTTACGGGAATTGCGCTCTCCATGACGATCGAACACCCGGATTGCTGCTTCAACGAACGAAATAATTTTCTCAGCTTCCAGGAATTCAAAAGCAGTTTTAGCGAGAAAAGGTTGCGCACCTAATCCACCTCCAACCAGAACTTTAAATCCTTTTACCTGAAGTCCGTCTATCTCCTTCATTCGTGGAATAAATCCAAAATCATGAATAAAAGTAAACGCATCATCGTCATCCGAAGAACTGAATGCAATTTTGATCTTACGTCCCAGTTCCTGGCCAAAAGGTTTCCGCAGAAAGTAACGATAAACCAAATCGGCATAAGGCGTAACGTCGAATAGTTCTTTCGGATCTATTCCCGCCAAATCACTTGCTGTAACATTTCGAACGGTATTTCCACACGCTTCGCGAAGAGTTACATCGTCTTTTTCCAGATCTGCCCACAATTGTGGTGTTCTATCCAGCGAAACATAATGAATCTGGATATCCTGGCGTGTTGTTATGTGCAGACGACCTGTACTGTATTCGTCGCTCACAGCAGCAATTCTCCGCAACTGATTTGCTGTAACTTTTCCATACGGAAGTTTAATACGTATCATCTGAACACCTTGCTGTCGCTGACCGTAAACACCTCTTGCCAAACGTAATGCACGGAATTTGTCGTCCGGAATCTTCCCGTCTTTGAATGCAGCAATCTTCTCACCTAATTCAAGAACATCTCTTTCCACAACAATCTTTCGATCTGCCTGAATTTGCTCGTATTCTGTTCTGAAACTCTGCATTATTTCAAAGTTTCCTGGTACAACAAATTCCAATCTTCCTTCGACAATTTAATGTCGTAAGCCGTTGACGCATTCTGAATTCTACGCGTTTCCTTACTTCCAATTATCGGTAAAGCTCCAAGCTGGTGAACCCAGGCTACGGCAGCCTGTTCAATATTTGCATCGTAGTTTTTGGCGATCTTCTCCAGCAAACTTCTTACACGAACTGCTTTCTCGTCTTCTCCCAAAAGAATTCGCCCGTCGGCCAAAGGCGAAAAGGCTAAAGCACGACTGTGTTGTTCACGTATGAAATCAATGCGTCCGTCGGTAAGGGCTTCAGTTTGCAGCAAGTTTAGCTCAATGTGATTTGTGATAATTGGCTGCGACAAATAGTTTGAAAGTAAACGCTGCTGGAACACATTGAAATTTGAAACACCGATGTAACCAATCTTACCGCTTCGTTGCAATTTCAAGAGTGTTGAAGCTGTTTCTTCGAAAGAATACAGGAAATCAAATCCTTCGAGAATCAGGATATCCAATTTCTCCGTTTGAAGTCGTTTCAACGATTCCTCCACGCTAGCCGAAATCCATTTTGGGCTTAAGTCGATGTAAGTTCCGGAACCATTTGCTCCGGAAAACTGCCGAACACCTGCTTTACTGGAAATAACCAGTTCACTTCTGTTCAAGGCCCCACTTTTCAGCAGATTCCCGAAATTTTCTTCAACCAATCCGTTTGCATACGCCGGGCTGAGATCGTAGGTATTGATTCCCAGACTTCGGGTGAATTCAACTGCTTTATTAAAGTTCGAAGGATCTTTGAAATCTGTTTCGTTCCATCTCCAAAAGCCGTAAACCGCTGCGGAAACTTTTGGACCTAATTCGTTTATATATAGATTTTTCATTGTTATTGCATTTTTTGATGCCACGAATTCACGAATCTTTGCTTCACCTAACGGACTCGCTATGTGTGAACCAAATTTTATTAGTGCATTAGTGGCTGACTTTCAACACGCCATCATTGTAAATAAAAAAGCCCCCTCCAAAACTGGAGAAGGGCCGTAACTCAAAATTTGATATACCATCTCCACTGCCCGCTAGGGCATACAACACCACATGAAATACATATTTGTATGGAACTTTGTCATTTTCTTTTTTTAATACGAAGTGTCAATCTTCCAGATTTTCTGCTTCGAGTTCTTTTTTGTGCTGCAAAGTAAGTGTCTCAAAAACTCACCTGCAAGGAATTTCAATTTTAATTCATACTACTCCTATCGTTTAAGTAGGATATTACAAACTAAAAAGCAAGCTACTTCTGCTTTGCTTCTTTTTTTCGGTAGAGTTTTTTTTCACGCAGGATTAAATCGGCCAAGCTCGTTTTCGACAAAATATGGATACTCGCCTCGCGAACTTCTGTCATTACTTCATGCAAGCCACACAAATCTTCGTGGGGACATTCGGCACAAGGTTCGTAGTAATTCAAACTCACGCAGGGCAATAATGCCAAAGGCCCGCCAGTGCAGCGAATAATCGTGCTCAGTACAATTTCATCCGGATGTTTAATTAAGTAATACCCACCATTTGCCCCCATTTTACTGCTCACGATTCCTTCATTTCGAAGCTGTAGTAAAATAGCTTCAAGGAATTTTCTGGGAATATTTTCTTCGGCTGCAATTGTTGCAATCGACAAATGTTGTTTATCTCTGTAAACCTTAGCTAGGCACTTTAAGGCCTGAATGGCGTATTTGGATTTCTTTGGAATCATGAGAGCAAATATACTATTAAATCAGTAGGAGATAAGTAGTCGAAGCAAAATTCAGTTGATTCATTTCTGTTCAGGCACCGGAAGAAATTCTTTGGTAACCATTTTGTACTTCATGGAACAAGTTTGTCGCGAAAAAGCGTTGAAATGCCACCACTCGCTCGGAATATTACTGAATTGCTGTGATTTCATGACTTTCCGCAGCAAACTCCGGTTGGAAATATGAACTGCTGTCAAATCTCCCGAAGCTAAAAACTGTGCTTCTAAACTTGGGTAGGCAATTTTACGGATATCGTCGTAACCCGCTCCCATATCCAGAGGTTTTCGGTTGTTGTCACAGATTGTGATGTCGACAGCCGCCCCGTAATTATGCACGCTTCCATTTTTCGGATTGCTCACAAACTTTCCGCGTTCAACAACAGGAATAGTATCCAAAGCTTTCCACATTTCCCACTGAACACTCAAAGGACGTAATCCGTCGTAAACCAATAAATGGTAGTCGGGATTTTCAGCGGTAAGTTTTTCCTGGCATTTAGCCAATCGTTTGGCAATACTCTTCTGCACGTAAACCGTTTCCAGCGTGTCGTAAAGTACCCGGTGCATAAAATTATCCGAGGTAGCATATTTCAATTCCCAAAAGATATTCTTATTGTAATAATTGACGGGAACCAAAGTATCTTTTCCGTTCAACAGGTACTGCATTGACAATTTTTCACCCGTTTGTTTTTTCAAAGCTGTGGTATCCGTTGGCTTATTCCCCCGATCAGTCGACTTTTTGTCCACAAAATGAAAATCACCTTTCTGCGGTACAGATTTTTCTTTCCCGTTGCTCGTACACGCTGCAATGGTACAGATAAAAACAAAAAACGTTATAATTCTACAACTCATACAAGCAAAAATCGCCATTTTCATGCTAATCCCAACATTCTACTTACTTTTACGCGATAATAATTATACAATACAATGCCAAAAATTTCGCAGAAAGCAATAGATATGCCTGCATCACCAATTCGTAAATTGGTACCATACGCTGAAAAAGCAAAAAAAAGCGGGAAAACTGTTTACCACTTAAACATCGGTCAACCGGATATTGAAACTCCTGCTGTTGCACTCAATGCAATCAAGAATTTTGAACCAAAAGTACTCGAATACAGCCATTCAGCTGGTTTCGAATCTTATAGAAATAAATTAGCTGCCACTTACCAAAAAGGCGGATTGCCTGTAAACCCTGAAGACATCATTATAACTACAGGTGGATCGGAAGCTTTGATCTTCGGATTTATGTCGACTTGTAATCCTGGTGACGAAATAATTATTCCGGAACCGTTTTACGCAAATTACAACGGATTTGCCGTAACGGCAGGTTTGACTGTAATTCCGGTTACTGCAACCATTGAAACCGGATTTGCCTTGCCGCCGGTTGCTGAAATCGAAGCGAAAATTACTCCGAAAACAAAAGCAATTGTTATTTGTAATCCGGGAAATCCAACAGGATATTTGTATTCTAAAGCGGAATTAGAACAACTGCGCGACATCGTTAAGAAGCATGACCTATTCTTGTTTGCAGACGAAGTTTACCGTGAGTTCTGCTACGACGGCGCGCAACCTTTTTCAGTTCTGAACCTGGAAGGAATTGAAGAAAATGTAATCATGATTGATTCAGTTTCTAAACGTTACTCGATGTGTGGCGCCAGAATCGGAGCTTTGGTTTCTAAAAACAAAGAACTGATGGCTGCTGTATTAAAATTCGGTCAGGCACGACTTTCTCCTCCAACGGTTGATCAGGTAGCTTCTGAAGCAGCCTTAGATACACCACAATCGTATTTTGACGACGTTGTTGCGGAATACGTTGAACGCAGAAACATTATGGTTGACGGATTAAATGCTATTCCTGGTGTTTTTTGTCCGAAACCAAACGGTGCTTTCTACTGTGTAGCAAAATTCCCTGTCGACAATGCTGAAAAATTCTGTCAGTGGTTATTGGAAGACTTCGAATTCGAAGGCCAAACAGTAATGATGGCTCCTGCAAACGGATTTTACGCAACTCCCGGAGCCGGAGAACAAGAAGCGCGAATTGCATACGTATTGAATCAGGATCATTTAAAAAATGCGGTAACCTGCCTGGCTGAAGCCCTGAAGGTTTATCCCGGAAGGACAAACTAAGAATGGAACTTCTACTCATATTGATTTTAATCTTGCTGAACGGAGTGTTCTCCATGGCTGAAATTGCCACTGTTTCCGCAAGAAAATCAAAACTTGACGCTGCTGCAAAACGAGGCGATAAAAGTGCGAAAATGGTGCTGGAAACCATGCAGTCGCCTAATCGTTTCCTTTCTACGGTTCAAATTGGTATTACACTGATCGGAATTTTGACGGGTATTTTTTCAGGCGAAAAGATGACCACAGACATTGAAGGATTCTATAACAGCTTTGCTTCCCTGAAACAATATGCTCACTTCTTATCTGTTACATCGGTAGTTGTGATTATTACATTCTTCTCACTCGTATTGGGAGAACTTGTTCCTAAAAGGATTGGTTTAACAAACCCTGAAGCTATTGCTAAAACAATGGCGCGGCCAATGAAGATCATCTCGCAGATTACTTCTCCATTTGTTTGGTTGCTGACTATTACTTCCGATTTACTTTTGAAAGTTTTACGTGTCAAGCAATCTTCGGAAAGTAAAGTAACAGAAGAGGAAATTAAAGCTATCATCCAGGAAGGTACCGAAGGCGGTGAAGTTCAGGAAATTGAGCAGGATATTGTGGAACGTGTTTTTCATCTGGGCGACAGAACGGTAAGTTCTCTCATGACACACAGAAACAGCGTTATTTTCATCGACATTAATGATAGTCATGAAGAAGTACGTGAGCAGGTGGAAAAAGAAATCCACTCTGTTTACCCAGTCTTCGATGAAGAACGCGAGCATGTACTTGGCGTGGTTCTTTTGAAAGATTTGTTCCGTACAATCAACCTTCCTGATTTCAATCTAAACGATCTGATGTTGAAACCTCATTTCTTGCTGGAAAATATCTCTGCCTACGAAGCTTTGGTGCATTTTAAAGAAACGAAGACGCATTATGGAATCATAACAGATGAATTTGGTCAAACGCAGGGAATTGTTACTCTAAATGACTTACTGCAAGCTCTTGTTGGAGATTTCAATGATTTCTACGCTGAAGAATTTGAGTTCGTGGAACGGACCGACGGTTCGTGGTTAATCGATGGTCAATATCCTATTGCAGAATTTTTCCGTCGATTCAACCTGGAAGATCAATTGACGGATTTGCCGTTTACAACATTGGGTGGATTAGTTCTGAACGAATCGCGCTCACTGCCTATAACCGGACAAGTTGTTACGTGGCTCAATTTCGAATTGGAAGTTGTGGATATGGACGGAGCGCGCATTGACAAGATTTTGGTTCGTTTGATGGAAAAAGACTAAAATGACGAAAAAGGAAAAAGCGAAATTCGTTATTGAAGAACTTGAAAAAGTATATCCGGAAACTCCTGTTCCACTTGATCATACCGACGCGTACACACTTCTTATTGCCGTATTGCTAAGTGCACAATGCACAGATGTTCGTGTAAATCAGATTACGCCATTACTGTTTGCAAAAGCCCGGAATCCGCAGGCAATGATTAAATTAACTCCGGAAGAAATTCGGGAAATCATTAAGCCTTGCGGGCTTTCTCCACGAAAATCGCAGGCAATATATGATTTGTCGCACATGATAATAGACTTACATGGTGGAGAAGTTCCTGACAATTTCGAAGATCTGGAAGCAATGCCCGGAGTTGGCCATAAAACAGCTTCGGTAGTTATGTCGCAGGCGTTTGGAGTTCCGGCTTTTCCGGTAGACACACACATTCACCGTTTAATGGTCCGCTGGGGATTAACGTCCGGTAAAAACGTAGAAGAAACCGAGCGTGATGCCAAGAAACTCTTCCCGCGGGAATTGTGGAACAAACTGCATTTACAGATCATATTCTACGGCAGAAGTCACAGTCCGGCTCGTTCACCAAAAGCCGAGATTGATTACATTACCAGAACCATTGGTACAAAAGCCGCTTTGGCTGAGTTGAAGTAGTAGTTTTCGATGTACGGAATCATCTCTTCACGGATATTATTCGAACGATATGATTACTTTAACCAGATTCTAAATTTCATTTTATGAAAACAACAACTGCCATTTTCGGTATCATGACCTTGCTCTCATTTACAGCAATCAACAGTTATGCAGGTATTAACTCGGTTGATCTTCCAAAAACAAGTAAAGGTCCAATCCAAAAAATCAGTTCCAAAGAACTAAAGATCACAATAGAGCTGCCATCCACAATGGTTGAAACCGACGAACTGGATTCCGGAGTTCCTTTCCAGTACATGGATGCTACGAAAGAACTCTATATCATTGGGAATAGTGAACCGGCCGAAGAAGCAAAAACGGCGTTGAAAGAAATGGAGATCTACGACGAAAACAGCTCTCTGACCGAAAACTATTTAGACTTCACTATCAGTTTGATGGAAGATAATGGAACCACTTTAACGAATCAATCCGATATAAAAGAAATAAGTGCTAAAAATGTCAAAGGGAAGTTCATGAGCGTGGACGGAAATGTTCCCGGAATTGATTATGAAATCTCCTATTGGTTAGCAGCATTCGAATATAACGGGAACATTTATAAATTCATTTTCTGGACCCTGGAGAGTGAAAAATCAGATGTTCAAAAGATCGCCAAAAAGGCATTCGAATCCATTACATTTATTTAGAACGATGAAATTGTTCTAAGAAAAAAGCTGTGCCGGAAAAAAATAATGTCTATTATTACGGCACTAAAACTTCTATTATGAAAATCACAAAAATGCTTGTCGGATCGTCAGTTTTGGCATTCGTTCTATCCATTTCGCTCGTTAGCTGTGGCGGAGGATCTAATGCTAAAGCTGAACTTGACAAAATGTTGAAAGAACAGGAAGAAGCAAAAAACGCAACTCAAACTGTTACTTCCGATTCTTTGTCCATAGAAATGGATATTCCTGTTTCGATGAGTGCTACAACCGAACTTGATGCCGGTGTTCCTTTCCAATACATGAACGGAGCTGAAGAGATCTATGTAATTGGGAACCGAGAAAACGCTGATGTCGGGAAATCGGCATTACAGTACATGGACCAATTCGATGAGAGCAAAAAACTGGACGAAAACTACCTGAATTTTACTATTGGATTAATGGCGGAAAACGGAACTGTTTTGAGTAACAAATCCGATATTAAAAAAGTAAAAGCGAAGAACGCAGAAGGTGTTATGATGCGTGTAGACGGGAAATTAACTTCGATCATTTACCCGATCACGTACTGGGTTGCTTGTTTTGAAGCAAAAGGAAACGTGTATAAATTCATTTTCTGGACACTTGAAAGTCAGAAAGAAGATGTTGAAAAACGTGCTTTGAATGCGTTTGAATCGATTAAGTTTAAATAATCAAAAGAAAATAGATATCAGAAAACAGGGAATAGAAGAAATTTATTCTCTGTTTTTTTTTGATCAATTTTATCCCGCTTTAACCAACACAAGTCCCAAACCCACAGAATAAGCAACTATGAATAGAAAAGCGTATAGTTGAGGGCATCTGCATTTTTTAAGTGTTTTAAAATAATGTGTTAGATCTTCTTCATCAAGTTCCTGAAGCATCTTCTGAATTTTAAAGTAGCCGTTATATCTTGTTCGAACATTATACTTTAAACACATTTCCTGCTGTAATTTCATTATCTTCAAATTCTTATACAAAGCAAAAAAGAAAGCTGCAAAAACAGGAAGTACTATTAGTAGTTTCATGATTAGAGAAGTTTAGATTGCCTTATTTCATTCATTTAATATACCCCATTTTTGTTCTGATGATTCCCACAGTTATACTGTAAACGATAATAAACAGAAATGTATATAACTGTACTCTTCCGTACTTTTTGGTTTTGGCGTTGTAATATGCTTTGTCTTCATCACTGAGCGCCCGAAGCATTTTCCGGTGCTTGAAAAAACCGTAATGCCAGGTCCGTATATCATATTTAGCATACATTTCCTGTTCTACCTGACCAGATTTCATACTCATGAAAACAATGAGCAAGAAACTCAGAAACATCGGCAGGGCTATCCAATCCATTTCTGGAAAAGTGAAAACTTAATACAATGATCGTAACCAGTAATAGAATTTCTCATTGGAAGGTGACTGCATTTCCAGCTTGTAAAGATCGGAAGAGCACACGTCTGAACTCCAGTCACTT
>CAMLIF010000104.1 GCA_946479985.1 uncultured Flavobacteriales bacterium | reverse complement strand
ACTCGCGACCCCAACCTTGGCAAGGTTGTGCTCTACCAACTGAGCTACTCTCGCAATTTAATTTTTCAATTGAGGTTGTGCTCACTCCGCCGCGGCGGAAGCACTCTCGCAATTTTTCCCGATAACTATCGGAACCGCAACTCGATTGCTACGGGAGGACAAAAATAGACATCTGTTTTCAATTTGCAAGCGTTTTGAATATTTTTTTCGCTTAAACAGGCGTTTTTATTGAAACAAATTGGTTTTCAGAGATACTTTGCTGCACCAGCGAGACTTATAAATAAACCGCAAAGAAGCAAAGTCCGCAGAGAATATAAAAAACTCCGCGCTCTTGAAACTTAAAGCGATTGAAAATCTGCTTTAAGTCTTTCTTTGCGGTTAATTTTATGAATTCTTTGCATGTCACGCAGCACTTTCTTCATTCGGGCGTTGGCCATGCCCTCCGGTTTCAATGACTTTTCGTGCCGATCGATATGCTGCAACGAAATGGGAGTCGGTAGTGTTGAGGAGGCTGATAAAGAGGTCGAGGCGATCGATCAGCAGCCGGTTGATCTGTTTTTCCAGCTTGTTGATGTCCTTCGTTTCGAGCGAACGTTCAATAATGGCCTGCCGAACGCTGTTCTTGCGGTTTTCCAGTTCTGCTACTTTCAACTGGAACTGCTGCACTTGTTCCGCGCTGATTCCAACAGTTCCCAGCTGAGCGCCGTGTGTTTCCAGGTCTTCCAGCAGAGCAACACTAATTACCTGAAGGCGGTCGGCAGAGAGATTGGTTAGCGTAGCTTTTGTGTCGCGGTTTCGTTCGCGTAATACCAGGTTGTTTGTCTCTCTCCCGTACAGTAATAATCCTTTTTTCAGAGTTCCCATATCTGCAATCAAATCTTTCAGATAGGTTTCCTTTCCAAGCCTGATTCCCTGGGTGATGGTGGTTTGCAGGTTGAGTTTTTGACTTAGGTTACTGAGCAGGTCCTGAAACTCATTAACTGCTGTTACGATTCCCGGAACGCTGTTCCAAACCGTCTGATGGTCGTTTACCACTGCGAGTACATTCTGGTACATCGCGATGTGGTTAAGTGTGGATTTTTTCATAATACTTTTATTTCTGAGACTAACGCAAGACAGCATCCGAAAATTGTGTCAACGTGCTGTTGTCCAATTGTTAACGAGCGTTAAATTCGGTGTTTTGTTGAATGAACCCTGCTAGTAAATTTTCAAAATCACGTTTTGGATGAACCAAAAAAAAGACATTTTCTTGTCATTTGGTACAGATTTATTAGTTCAGCGGCCTCGTCTGCGAGCTCATTGGTCACGTCCGGGAGTTCATTGGGCTCATCGGGAAGTACATTGGTCACGCCGCGGAGTACATTGCCCTAGTCTGGGAGTTCATTGGGCTCGTCTGAGAGTTCAGTGGGTTCGCATGCGAGCACATTGCCATTGTCTGGGAGTTCATTGCCCTTGTCTGCAAGTTCATTGAGGTTGTACTCGAGTACATTGCCCTCGCTTACGAGTTCATTAATCAGTCTGAGAATAATTCCGAAGATGTAATTGAGAAATAGATGATAAGATTAATCTTCTAATCACAAAACATTCACCATTCTATTGAATTCATCCCTGAACGAATCCGATATTCTAATAAAAGGCCCAACTGTGAGTTTTACCTCGTTTCCTCGTGTCATTTTAATATGTTTTCGATTGATGAAGTAAAACCTGCTTATCTGAATCAGGTCTGGGTGGCTAAGTTTTTTGACCACATTCCCCATGGCTGAAGAAAGTGTTATCCTGCTTTCATCACCAAAATAAACATCGCAGTAGCTTCGTGCTGCCTCAAGATAGATAATCTGATCTGGCTCTACACGCTTCCGTATACCGTCTTTATCCGTAAAGAAATGGATGACTTCCTGTTTAGGAGTTGCGGTTAATAGTTCAATATCCAGAAGTGCATTTCGGAGATTAACAAGGTCAATAGGTTTTGCCAGGTTTTTAAGAGGCCCGGTATCCTTAGCTTTGAAATAAGTATTCAAATCCTGGATACTCGAAAGGTAAATAAAAGAGATTTCCTGTTTTTTGAGTTCTTCCGATAAGTCTATACCTGTTAGATTACCTTTCAATTCTATATCAAGCAAAACTAAATCCGGTTTATCCTGATCAATTGATTTTAAAGCGACCTCAAAACTTTCTGCAATTCCGGTGATCCGGTATTGAAGTGTTTCTAATTTATCTTTTAGATCATCTGCTACAAATGGATCGTCTTCAACAATAAGAATTTTCATGGAGAAAGTTTGATACTTTTGACCGAAGGTAACGAAAAACAGGTAATGAACTATTTTGCACTATTCTCACTGAGTTTTTTAACCTGCATGACAGGGTATACACAAACAACATTTAACCAGCTAACGGATAAAGGTTATCAGGAACTTGTTGATGGAAATTCATCTGCTTCAAAGCAAACACTGCAATGCGCATTAAAAGTACTTCCAAAGAATTTGGACCTGGAAGTGAAAGCTGACTTTTACAACAACCTCGGTGTGGCATATTTTCAAACCGGTGATTATAAAAAAGGGATTGATGCCTACGAAGTTTCCCTTGAATCATATAAACAGCTGAAAAACGATAGTCTCATTGCAGGCGCATTGCTCAACCTGGGAATTGCTTACAAAGACATCAACGCTTTTAAAAGAGCTAATTCCGTCTTAACTAAGGCCGCGCGACTTTCAGAACACTATGGAAATAAACAGGAATTGTCTGCTGCCTGGAGCGCTATTGGGAGTATTCAACGCGAAACAGAGAATTATGAAAAAGCACTTGAATACCATCAAAGAGCTTTATATGTTCGAAAGTCAATTGCGTATGACAAAGGAATTGCTGATTCTTACCACAACATTGGAACTGTTTACCTGGAATGGAAACGTTATGCACTGGCAGAAAAGTATTTGCTTGAGGCATTGAAACAGAAGAAGATCCTAAACAATCAGTCCAATATTGTCAACACATTATCCTCCCTCGGCCGCCTCTATGTCGTAAAACACCAGTCTGAGAAAGCACTTTTCTATCTCAATGCCGCATATGGAATGCGTAAAGAAGCCGGAAACTCTTCCAAAGCTGCTTCCAGTCTCTACTTCCTCGGCACATATTACGCATCAATCGGTGATCAGCTGAAAGCCCTGGAATTATTTCAGCAGGCGCAGGAGATGGCCCGGTCTGCCCACGATCATTCATTACTTGCAGATGCATTGATGAGTGAAATTAACCTGTTGAAGAAATCAAAAGAAAATGATCCGCTGCTCGGAAAATACCAGGAGCTGGTTGAAACACGCCGCCTTGGAGCAATTGATGAAAACCGCAAAGAAATGGCGCGCCTGGAAATCGAATATGATGTTGAGCGCAAAGAACGGGAGATTGAGATGAGGCGTAATCAGGCGAAGATGGACAAAATACGGATCGAGAATAACCAATTGCGCAATCAACAACTTATTGCCTGGATCATCGGACTTTCTTTAGTTGTGATTGCCATTTTCATGATGTTTTATCAAATCCGTCGCCGAAAACGATATATTGAAGTACAAAACCAGGAATTGCAGGAGCAGCGTGATGAGATTACGCATCTCCACCAGGAATTAAGTCACCGTACCAAGAATTACTTCGGGCTGCTGAGTGGTATTCTGAAATCAGATAAATCACAGGTAAAGCACCCGGAAGCCACAAGAGTGTTAGAAGAAAATATTCGAAGACTGGAGGCAATGTCATTGGTACAGAAATATCTCCTTGATGAATCTACACAGCAAAATAAAAAGGTTAGACTGGATACATATCTGAATAACGTAATCGATTTAGTGATCTTAAATCTTTTTCCCACAGGGAACAATTTAAAGGTTATCAGTGAGGTTGACTCTATTTATCTGGACTATGACATTGCCATGCGGCTGGCAATTGTGCTGAACGAATTGATCTGTAATTCGATTGAGCATGGACTGACACAGTCAGTAACTCCGGAGTTGTCAATAACCGTAAAACAGTACGAAAGAGAATTGGAGTTAGTGGTAAAAGATAATGGTCCCGGAATCACCGACCAGCAATTAGAGTCCGAATCTATCAAAGGTCAGGGTTTGATCCTGAAATTGCTTCATAAGATGAACGGCACAATTCAGTACCGCAATGACCAGGGATGTATTGCTACGGTTAACGTCCGGATATAAAAAAACCCGGACAATCAAAATTGCCCGGGCTTCAGAAATGTTCGTTTATTAGTCAGCAGTCACGTTTACAGTCACGTCGTGATTTACGTGAACGGTATCTGTATAAACCGGAATACCAGAGCTCGGATTGACAACCTTCAGGTAATAAATTCCCACAGGAACTTTTTGACTATAGTCTCCCGTGGTATTGGTATAAGTTGTCCCTACACTAACATTGGTGCTGTATGTGAAGGTCTCAACGGAGGCGTTGTTAACGGCAAGTCCGGTACTCTTTTTCACCTTCCCTCTGATTACAGGGTCGTCATCATCGTCTCCACCATCTTTGGTATTATCAGGGGTTGTATTTTCCTTACTTTCCTTCGCAGGTTTCAGTTGTTCTTTTTCACATGAAGCAGTAACTGCTATTGTTCCCAGGGCAATAAAAATCCCCAAGGCGGAAATAATTCCTCTTTTCATCGTTTCGTAATTTTTGGAATTTGAATACTTGCCGTATGTATCCACGCATCTTATGCGGGCCATTTCGGCTTCGACTTCGGGAGAAATCTTTTCGCACCGCCCTTTCTGTTCTCCCGATCAGAGCAAGCGTTGCAAACGTTTGTGAATCAGTCCGGAGCTAGCATCCGGGGTGCACCTGTCATCCACAATTAGTATATCCAACAGTAAGTATAATAGCTCGACAATAGTTAGAAAGAAAGAGTTAGTTCTTCCACGAACAAATCTTCGGAATCACGCATGAATACTGGGAAAACTATTCCTTCAAAAAAATAAACGAACAGGTTCGCAATCTTGCCTCAACTGCCTTTTGGAAGGTTTCTGTGCTGATTGATTTCAAGGATCTGAAATTTTTGGAAGGCGAAAATGAAGGCTGGGAAAGTTAAACAGCACTTTAGGAAAACAAAATTGGGCAACTGAAACAGAAGCTAAACCTTTCCTCCAAATACTTTGAAATGAATACTATAATACACAACTCTGCGGTACGTAATGATGCCGGAGCAATTACACAGAAAATTTTCTGTAAGGATTATATTCCTCTTAACTATTTACTGGCCTTATGAAAGCTACTCCCGAAGAATTGGAACTTCATCTTGCGGTAAAGAATGGAGAGGATACAGCTTTGTCAAGGTTATATGAGAACTATGGAATCAGGATAACTGGAAATCTAGAATTCAGATATCAAACGATCGCCAAAAAAGATAACGACTTTATTTCCAGAGCAGTAAATGACGCCTTTCTGAGCTATTATTTTAATCCGAATTCCTATAACCCGGAACGATATGCATTATATGGTTTTTTAAAATTAGCTGCACTGCGTGATCTCCAAAACATCCTAAAAAAGGAAGAAAAACATTCTTTAGGTAAAAATTTGCTCGAAGATGTCGAACAATGGACACAAAACGGGAATAGTATATTGAAATCACACAGTTCTGCAGATTCCACTATTCTATCTGATGAGACTATGACAATAATTCGAAAAGTACTTGAAGATCATTTCCATACCGAGAAGGATATTTCCCTGGCGATTATGGTTCTTTCCAATATAAGAGAAACGGATGACTACAGTGATGAATTGCAAATTGCAAGTTTGACGGTTTCTGAACAGAGTAATGTAGTAAAGAAGCATAAAGACCGCATTAAGAAAGTGATTGAAAGAAATGACATCAAAAACAAGATTAAAAACTTATTAAAATGATCACTAAACTGAATTTCTTGAAAAGCGCCATTGCACGCGTTGAGGATAACCATGAGTTCATGGCCTATACTCTAAAAATGTACCGTGAATTCGAAAAAATATCAGAACAGGAATTGCTCAAAGTTCTTGACTGCTCCCTTGATCGATATTACAAACTGGCATTATGCAAATCTCCTGACGTCACTGAATCTGATTTTAAACCACGTCTGGCAATCATTAGTGAATATGTCAATATTGATATGAGCAAATTGACTAAAGTGATCAAGCATGTTAATACTATAATGAAGTTCACCGTACCTACGGGAAGTATTCTGATGGCTGCCAGAGATAAGGAAGAAGGCAAGAAAAACGGGAAATGAGATTCAGCAAACCGCAAATTGAGAGAATAGCGCGTGAATTCTGGTCAACTGTAGATCAGGTGTACCGCGACAGCTTCGATATTGTAAGTGCGGTTGATGCATCACTTATCATTGATCTGGTTATGATCAAAGAACTGAGTCTGCAAAAAATAGAAACATGGTTAGCGGAAAGAACTATCTCTATTGAATTCGACGTGAATGACCGGGGCCTTCACGGGGCATTGATGATCAAAACCGGGTCAGTATTTATGTTTGTTGAGGATTCGCAAAACGAGATCCAGCAGCGGTTCACGGTTGCACATGAAGTGAGCCATTTCCTGCTTGATTACCATGTCCCGAAAGAAAAAGCCATTTTGGCATTGGGGAAAGAGATTGAGGATGTGCTGAACGGCAATTTAGCGGCAAGCAATCCACAATTGGCGCTTTCTGTTATTAAAGGGATAACCATTGATCCATATACTTTTTTAATCGAAAACAACGGCAATGGTTCTTTCCTGAGCTGGTCTAATTTCAACTCAGAAAACGAAGCCGATTATTTGGCACTGGAACTGCTGGCTCCCAGAGCAAAAGTCATTAATGAAACCGTTTCATCGACCAAACGACTCACCTATTCACAGTTTACACGGAAAAGCCAGGAAATATTAATCGGTAAATACGGGATTCCCTCTGAAGTAGCTCGTCAGTATGCATCAGAACTTGCCTATTCTGTAACCAATGGGCCTTCATTCCTGGATAAACTCGGACTCTGATGTCGAACTTCTGAATTATTTCCGGAATTAAATAGAAACTATATGCTGTTATGAAAAACATTACTCCCGAAACCGGAAATCCCCAAAATAACGATGGGCGTCAGTCCATTGACTACTTCAAAAAACTATATGGGGAAGACTATACGGACGCGATCAATATTAAAACCTGGGAGGTAGACAGGAATCTTGCAAGACTTTATTCCGAGATTGAAAAAGAACTATTCGCAGCAAAGAAGGGCGAATTGGAATCACAGGAGGTTATACGAAAAGAATTGTTTCCATTGGTTGAGAAAAGCGCGCTTGTACCTCATGCCGGCTTACATTCCGATACGACCATTGAGCTCATAGAGAAAATTCACAAAGGTTTTCTCTTCAATGGTGCTGTTACGGCATGCGGAAGTTTCAGTATAACCTACGATTCACTGCCAATTTCCATTACCCAAATGGGGATTTGCCTGGTTAACTATCAGGGGCAGCACGGAAGTTATTCTCACCAGTTGTTCCGGCGTGATTTGCGATTCAACAACTGCAGCTCTTTAGAGGAAGCTGTGGCATTAATTGAGCGAAGACAACATGACGACAAAACCAAACTCAACAGTCTGGCAATGCGCAGTATCAGAGCATACGCAGAACGTGCTATTCTGCTTGAAAAAGCTAACTCCAAATGGCTGTTAGGCTATGGATTTCCGGCACCTTATGAACTCATGATGGGTTTTTGGGCCAACCGAGAGGAGGTAAAAGACAAATCCATTGATCTGATGACCAGGCTGATCAATCACGAACGTTTTGTGTATGTTCAGGCGTGCGCACAGCCCGAACTTTGGGTACTTGGCAATGCACTTCATCCGTTCGAATACCTGATCGTCGAAACAATGAAAGATAAGATGGTACAAATGGTTAATTCGGGCAATACCCGGCTGGATATCAAAAACGAATACGAACAGTTCGCAAAAATAGCCGGTGATCAAATTGCCGTTGGAGTTTACAAAGTCTCCAAACTCTCACCGCCGCAAATATTTTATTGCCATGTTGATCACATTCAAACGGCAGCTTTAATTGCCATGGCGGATAGCGCACTGCAATTGCATTCGGGGACGCCAATGCTGCTTGATCTGGCAGAAAATCTTTGTAAAAACGCCTTCGGGAAAAATGATTTCATGGCGTCCATTGATCAGGCGCACACACGGGCAGATGTATTATCAAAACTAAAATCATAGTATGGAAACACACGATAATAAAGGAGAAATAATATTTCCAGCACATATTATGGAGGAAATAAACGCAAATGGCGGTGAATGGGAAGAAGATGCAAATTGCATAGGTGCAACCGGAATGACCATGTTTGACCTGCCAAACAGTGAAGACAACCTGATCACCGTTTTAATTCCCAAAAAACATATCCGGGAAATAGGAGCGCATTCGATCATCGAAATTCGCAGTCGTACAGCAGAAAATGGTGGCGACGGCAGAGTCTATCGCGGAATTGTTGTTGCCGGACCATTTCATGAACCCGATGGCATTCGCGGAGATTCGCCGATGATTGTTACTACTTCCATTAACGGCGCATTGTTCATGCCCAATTTTCATGGAAAAGTGCAGATCGAGCTGATCGGTGAATTGAAAGAGGATATTATTATGCCGCCTCGATTCCGCCCGCTTCCGAACAGTCCCGTATTTGTGTTAAGCAAAGAAGAAACAGCAGATGTGCTGAAGGTGAAACAGCAACCGGGAATCACGCTGGGAATGGCAATCGGTCATGAAGATATTGAAGTTGGAATTCCTTCAAACACCAAAACCGTTTTGCCCCGGCACATTGGAATTCTTGGAACAACCGGCGGCGGTAAGTCTACAACTATCTCCGGCTTAATGTGCCAGTTTCAGGAAAAAGGAATTGCAACTATCGTGATCGATACGGAAGGAGAATACACGCATGTTGGTGAACCAACTACTGACGCAACAATGCAGAAACTTTTGAGCAACCGCGGAATCCAGGCAAAAGGAATCAGTAATATTCGCGTGCTGCACCTTCACGGAAAAGATACACGTGCAAAAAAAGGAACAAACATTCTCCCGTTTACACTGAAGTTTTCTTCTTTATCACCCTATGCCGTTGCCGACATTCTTGGTTTAACAGAAGCTCAGCTGGGCCGCTTTTTTAAAGCCTATGATACAGCAAAACTCATCCTTCGTGACGTTGGAATTTACCCCACTAAAGAGCAGGAATCAGAAGCTATTGAAATTGACGAGTTTGAAACAGGTTGGCCGAAATTAACGCTCTCTATGCTGATAGACATTGCCGGTTTCATTCGGGACAAAGTTGGATCCAAAGAGTCGGGTACTCTTTATAATCCCATATTAAAAGAGAATATTGGCAAGGTAAAAGCCCGCATAAATTCTGTCGAGACAAATAACGAGATCAGCTGGAATGCTTTACTCTCCAAGCTTTGGCAGTTACACAGAACCAATCTGTTCGACAACCGCAATGCGCAAACCATTCCGTATTCAGAACTGATACAACCGGGAAACATGACCATCGTTGACTTAAGCGATTCGGATTCCACCATCATCAATAACCTGGTCATCACCGATCTGTTGAAAGGAATTCAGGAAGCTCAGGAAGTTGCTTACGAATTGGCTATGAGCCAGGAGAAATCCCCTACCCCGGTTTCCATTATTATTGAGGAAGCACACGAATTCCTGTCGAGCGATAAAATCGCAAAGATGTCTAACCTCTTCCAGCAAGTTGCGCGCATTGCCCGCAGAGGAAGAAAGCGCTGGTTAGGACTTGTTTTCGTAACCCAGTTACCGCAACACTTACCGGACGAAGTTCTGGGCCTCATAAACAGTTTCATCCTGCACAAGATCAGCGATTCAAACGTAGTCAGTCGCCTGAAACGCTCCATTGGCGGAGTCGACAACAATCTCTGGAGCCGGCTTCCGAACCTGGCACCCGGTCAGGCAATTGTTTCTACACCAAGCTTGTCAAGATCCATGTTAGTGGCAATTGATCCGTCGCCTTGTAAGTTGCTGATGGTGGATTGAGTTCGTGAATTCGGGAAGGTGAAAACCACATTTGGAAGGTTGAATCAGGTGATTGGGAAAGTGAATTTCTTTTGTCCGAAATAGGAACTGAATATTTGCAGGTCAAACTGGCAGAACGCCGGAATATTAATTATTAAAACAACGTTATGGCTTACTATTATGTAAACAAAAAAGCACAGGCAAACGGAGATCATGAGGTCCATAAATTGGAATGTTCTTTTATGCCATCGGAAGAAAACCGAATGTATCTTGGGAATTTTGACTCTTGTGAACCAGCAGTCAAGGAATCAAAAAAAACCTATCCAAAATCAAATGGGTGCTATTACTGTTGTAGAAATTGTCACTCGAGTTAATCGAGAATGTTTTCATTCACTAAATGATTTGATTCTATCACCCTAAATCACCCTAGCCTAACCACCTTTCATTTGTTCAATTAAATAACCAGAACATGGCAAACGACATATTAGCCGAAGATTGGAGTAACTATGACAATCGTAAAATCCGCGACAACCGGGATGCTCGTTTTTTCTCTTGTGAGGAAAAATGGGAAAGAGATTTCCTCAAGCACAAAATCCACCGGAATTATCCCCGATTCAAAATACCACAAATTGAAGCAGCAATTGAGTTGTGCTGCAAAAGCAGCTCCGGGCCCAGGCCAAGAAGAATGTTCGTAGAATGTGTGCTAACTGTACTAAAAGGTTAATTGAAAAGCGGGATTCCCCGCTTTTATTTTCTATTCAAGTATCAAAACATAACACAACAGTTAATGGAGTCCAGAAACCATAATTAAACGGGGCGTACCTGAAAAGCCATATGAGTAGGATAAAAACAAATAAAATGAAGACTTCAAAAGTGTTTATGGCCTTAGGGATATTCTTAATGGTAACGAATGTAACCTTGGCTCAGACCAAAGAACAAGAATTGAGTAATGCGGAAAAGTTTTCTGCCAAAGCAGGTGCTTTAATTCAAAAAGAGTACGTAGAGATCGGCTCTATTAACGATGTTGAAATTTCAGTGATCTATTACACGGACTTAATCTCGAACACAAAACAAAGCGCACTGAGATTTGAATATGAAAAAATCGGAAAATACTCCAATGACACAAAAACAGCAGTATTGGACGCTGATGAGGTTGAAGGATTACTGAAATCAATTAAAATCATCCAGGAGAACATTTTTCCATCAACAGTCACAAATTATACTGAGGTTTCATTTAAAAGCCGCGATGGTTTTGAAGCCGGTTGTTTTTGGAGTAAAGGGAGTTGGTCAACTTATTTGAAACTGGAAAAATATGATCAGGACTCCTTCGTATTCTTAGATAAAGATGATTTCCCGACATTACTAGCACTGGTTGAACAAGCGAAAGCGAAATTAACACCATAAATTATTAATTCGAGGTTAAAAAAAAAGCGGGTTCCCCCGCTTTTTTTGGTTTCTATCCAAACTAAACTTGTGAAAAACATTTAATCATAAACACTTTCTTTAGTCAGAAACCGACAATTTTTAATCGTTTATGGAAAAAACTTATCAGAACCGGGAGCTCAAAAAGCAGCTTTGGGAAAAGAGAATTTGCTATTAGGAAATAGAAAGGAATGTTTGCCAAAACTAAAACACTATGGCAGCATTAAACACAGCACCAGTAGCTCAATTCACTCACAACTTCTCCACGCATTCACTTTCCGATTTTTTTTCTCAAAGTATCTCGCGGTTTGTTCCACAACATGAGAATATTAATAACTACATCACTACCGAAACGAAATTTGACAAGTTCTCTGAGCTTACCAAAATCGGTGAAGCATCTTTTGAGAACTCCGAAGATCTCATAGTGTTTTCCTGTAAGTATGATGGGCCGCTTACTTCGCGTTCTTCGCGCAGAAAACAGTTTGATATCGCGAAAAAAGTCCTGCGCGAAGATTTTAAAGACGGTGCCATCTTTGTTTATCACGACCAATACAAAAACTTCCGGTTCTCGTTTATCCGAAAGAACTATGGGGAAAAGGGTGAAAACCGCTATTCTTCGTGGAAACGGTATACCTATTTCGTAGATCCGGTAGAAACCAATAAAACATTCAAAGACCGCATCGGGAATTGTAAATTCTCCGATCTGGAAACCATCCAGCAGGCCTTCTCCGTTGAAAAGCTTACCAAGGATTTTTACAACCGATTATTTGAATGGTTTCAGTGGACACTTACCGAGGAAATTGGAGTTACATATCCTAATGATACCACGATTGCGGAAGACGACCGGGAAAAATTAGAAGTACAGCTAATTCGTTTGACTACCCGTTTGCTTTTTTGCTGGTTCATTAAACAAAAAGAGTTGGTTCCCAATTCCCTGTTCAATAAAGAATACCTTTCAACCGTTCTGAAAGATTTTGACCCAACCAGTACAACCGACGGCTCTTTCTATAATGCCATTTTGCAAAACCTGTTTTTTGCAACATTAAACAAATCCATTGATGAGCGTGCATTCGCAAAACTCATGAATACCCGTGATCTTAAAACACTCTACCGTTACGCGGAGTTGTTTAGTATTCCGGAAGAAGATGTTCTGAAGCTTTTTGAAAAAGTTCCTTTCCTGAATGGAGGATTGTTTGAATGCCTCGACAAGGAAAATCCGGATGGGAAGAAAATTTACCTCGATGGTTTCAGTCGTAACGACAAAAGAGCGGCCAACGGAAACTTCAAACACCGGGCGTTTATTCCCAACTGTGTTTTCTTTGATGAAAAAAAGGGAATTATTCCCATACTTGAACAATATAATTTCACGGTGGAAGAAAACGACCCCAGCGAAGTTCAGGTAGCACTTGATCCTGAATTGCTGGGAAATGTTTTCGAAAACTTACTTGGGGCTTTCAACAAAGAAACCCGCGACAGCGCACGGAAACAATCGGGTTCATTCTATACTCCCAGGGAAATTGTAAGCTATATGGTGGACGAAAGCCTGATTGCCCACCTGAACAACAAACTGCCGGAGGTTGGTTCAGAAGTGCTCCGGAACCTCTTTGAACAAGAACAGCTATCGGAAGACCTGGAGAACGATCCAATTCTCCGGAAGCGCATTGCAACCGAATTGCGTGCTGTGAAAATCCTCGATCCGGCTTGTGGTTCCGGTGCCTTCCCAATGGGAATTCTAAATAAAATGATTCTCATACTAGAAAAACTAAATTTCGATTTAAAAGAAAAGGAAACCGAAGAAGAGAAGAAAAAAGAGAGGGAGCGGATCTATCAACAAAAACTTCACCTCATCGAAGAGTGCATTTACGGAATAGATATTCAACCCATTGCTACACAAATCAGCAAACTTCGTTTTTTCATTTCATTGATCGTTGAGGAGAAAAGAATTGATTTTGAAAAAGAAAACTATGGAGTGCGTTCACTTCCCAATTTGGAAACGAAGTTTGTGGCGGCGAATACATTGATTGCACCGAAGAGAAAACCTAAGAACGGACAATACTATTTAGAGAACTTACAGATATCTGAAACGAAAAAAGAACTATTGGATATCAGAAAAAAACACTTTTATGTCAGGAATGCTGCAGAAAAAAAACTGTTGCGAGATAGCGATAATAAATTACGAGAAAAACTATCACAACAATTGCAGGAAAACAGTGAATTTGCAGCAGAGGATGCTATAAATCTTTCGAAATGGAATCCCTACGACCAAAACGAAACTGCATCTTGTTTTGACCTGGAATGGATGTTTGGCCTGGAAGATGGCTTTGATATTGTGATTGGGAACCCTCCTTATGTTCAGTTGCAAAATGACGGCGGAAAACTGGCAAAAATGTATCAAACCCAAGGGTATAACACCTTCGCCAGAAGTGGAGATATTTATTCTTTATTCTACGAACGAAGCTGGCAAATCCTCAAAGAGAACGGACATTTATGCTTCATAACTTCTAACAAATGGATGCGGGCTGGCTATGGTGAAAACACACGAAAGTTCTTTGCTGAAAACACAAATCCGCTTTTGTTGATTGATTTTGCCGGACAGAAAATCTTCGAATCGGCAACCGTAGACACAAACATTTTGTTGTTCTCAAAGCAGAAAAACACACAAACAACGAGGGCTTGTATTGTCAGAGAAAATGTACTGAGCAAACTGAGTGATTACGTGAAGGAACAGGGGAACGAAATGAACTACGCTACCTCCGAAAGCTGGATTATTTTGAGTGAAATCGAACAACGCATCAAAGCCAAAATTGAAGCGGTAGGAACTCCATTGAAGGATTGGGATATCAAGATCAATCGCGGTATTCTTACCGGATACAATGAGGCTTTTATTATTGACGGAAAGAAGAAAGATGAACTAATTGCGGAAGATCCAAAATCTGCCGAAATTATACGACCGATTTTACGCGGGCGTGATATCAAACGTTATTCCTACGAATTTGC
>CAMLIF010000103.1 GCA_946479985.1 uncultured Flavobacteriales bacterium | reverse complement strand
TGCTCCTGATAAATTGTAAGTATTGGCAAATACGGGAGCTTGCTCGTTACTGTCGGTAATTTTCTCTACGCCTATATTAATGAGTGTAGACCAGCCGTAATTGGTGACACTGCTCTGTGTATAGGTTTTTCCGTCAGAATTGAGCGTTTGAACCAGTAATTCCAGTTCCAGGTCTTGCTTGGTATCCTGTAAAGCCCCGGTTAATGAATCCGGGAAATACCAGAGTGATGGAGTACCTACAACCTGGGCAGGAGCTGTTCCTACCGGAAGTGTCAATGCTCCGGGATATTGCCACGGAATTTGTGATCTCAATGTGTACGCAACGTACGCATCCATGTATAGCTGCAGTGGAGCAGGAGGCTGCGCAGTAGTGCTTTGAGTTAAATCGGTAAAGGTCAATACATCTGCAATTCTGCTGATCTCATTATTGTCAACTGGCAATGAAAGCGGGTTGGCTGCCAGGTTGATCCAGGAACCGTTCGCTCCGGGAGTAAGCTGGAGATTGTAAGCATCACCCTGTTTCAATGGAGGAACTGTTAATTGCTGTCCTGTCAGAACATAAAGCGGTTTCACTTCATTCATGTCATTCGGATCCGGTAAGTTGAGTCCGTGTAACAGGAAGCGCGAAGTCATTCCCGAATAAGAATTGATGTTTTTAACCACAATAACCTGCTCAACAACATCTTCTACAAGTAATGTTGTAATTCCGGGAACAATCAGTGTTGTTGCGTTGAATGTTACATTCGGGTTTCCGGCTGCAAGCACATCCGTTGTAACTCCGTAAACCGTGGCAATGGATGCAAAAGTATCTGTAGCTCCGGTTGTGTATGTCAAGGTTGGAATTTCAATAACACAAAGCGTCGTGAGTAAGGGTAATCCGGCAACTACGTTAATTACATCGCTTACAGATGCTGTGGCAGTTCCGCTAACCGGGGTTAACGCCGCTGCAATGCTGGTTAAAGTATCGGTTGCAATGGTAGTATACGGATTGAATCCCGGAACTGTGACAACCGTTCCCAGGACAATTAATCCGTTGATAACGCTGTTGCTGTCAGTTCCCAATTGTGCCGCAGTAATGTGATTTGCAGGCTGAAGCCCCGTGTTATATAAAGCAGCAATGCTATTGAATGTATCGTTGGCAGCAATCGGGTAGGAAATACCAACGAGATTAAACGGCTGCGTTTCGTTGAGGTTAACAGCCGGATTTGCCGTAACAATATTCGCTGCTGTCAGTTGGTTGTTAAGCGGTGCCGCGGTAAAAGTCACTACTACGTCGTTCAATGTAGTTGTACCTGTAATGGTATATGTGTAGCTATCGAATGAGTCAATAGCATCCTGTACCACGTTTTTCACAATCATTTCGAAGTAATCCTGAATGATGAATGTTGCGAAGGAAACGTTTGGCGGTGTTGCCGGAAGTGAAGCATCGGTTACTGTAGGGCAATCGGCAGCACTTTCATCGTTTTGAGCTTCGGCAGCACTTTGATATTCAACCGCCAGTTCTTCCAATTGCACCTGTACTTCGTCAACATACGAGAATGGCTGCGGGTTGGCGCTGAAATCTACCGGGGTTCCCGGTTTTCCATTCAGGTTGTCGTTCAGGATTAAGTCAGGGAACATCGGGAAGATCGTGGCGTTGCTTGCCTCTTCGTTTTCAATATTCTGCGCTGTGATATTGATGGTGAAATAATTTTCCAGGAAGGCGCGAATATCAAATTCCTTGTTGTTCCATGTATTTGAATACAGGATAGGGAAGCAATTATCTGTTTCGTAAGTGAGGTAGCAGAAAATTGCCTGTAATTGATCAAGTGTAACAGGCTGGCCCATCAGATCGTCAACATTGGTTGGGTCCTGTGAGCTGCTGTTGATAATTGCATTAATGGCCCATTGAAGTACGGCTTTGGTCAGACTTGTGAAACCTGAATCGAGTTTTTCTGTTTCGTCTGACGGATCCAGAGCATCAATAAACAAGGCATTAACGAATTGCGCCTGGTTTGTTCCTGTTGCATCTGAAACCGACAATAAAGGAAGATACATTAAGTTAATAGCCGGTTTTGTTCCGGTTTGAGTTAACGGTTTCCAGAGAATATCATAACTCAATGCAGCATCAGAGAACATAGATGATCTCATAGACATTGCACGGGCCGCGTAGTTCAGTTTTGGCTGATTCCATGGAGCTTTTGCTGTGTTATTTGTTCCGATAGTGAACGAAGCAGAAACGGTAGCTGAGAATTTCAGGGTAATGTGTATTTTGAAAATTCCGAGGTTAACCGTAACGCGTAACGATACGCTTACACCGGCTGTGAAATTAATGGCGATGAGATTATATGCTTCAATGGTAATGGTAACATACGCGTAAGCTGTAATATCCAATTGAGCAGAGATAATGGCAAAATTCACGGAACCGTAAATCCGTCCTGTAATACCGAATGTTCCGGTTGCTTTGTAGTAAAAATCACCATCGCCCCAATACTCAGGAGAATTGGTGTTGAATTGAGCAAGAACTCCCTGGAATACTCCAACGGCCATAACACTCAATCCCGCGCTCAATATTCCTGCGTCTACGTTTTTTCCAACTCCTAATGAAAGCCCGACACCTAATTCGATAACCGGACTGAAACTTCCAACATCCGATTTCGGAACATTACTGGACGTTGCACCGTTCAGCACTCCGAAATAGAAACCACCTTGCCCTATGAACGGGAAGGCCTGGATAGTAAATGAACGTGAGAAATCGTTATTCCACGGGAAACCCAGGTCGACCATGAAATTCCCGTTGGTATAAATCTGGATGGAAGCAGAAGGAAGTGTAATCGAAACTGCACCAAATTCCAGAGTACGCATCGCAGTGGGCAGCTGCAGGTCGATTTGGTACATCCCAATGGAATCGTTTATTTTCTTGTACAGGATTTCGAAATCGAGCCCGTCGAAGATTCCGGCTTTTTCTCCTGAAAGAGCAACAGACAAACCGTACAAATTCGGATCATTGAACACCACACCGAGCTTCACGGTATTCAGAATGGTACATTGCAATCCGATGAGCCAGTTACTCGTTCCGTCAAAAATCAAGATAGATTCTGTTGGCGGAGAACTTGGTTTTGGCGGAATTGGAATAATTGGCGGCTGACCCGGAGTTTGTTTCGGCGGATCCTGGAATACATTTTTGAGTGCATCAACCGCTTTCGTTACTGAATCGAGATTCTGAGTAGGATACAAAGCTACATGCTGTCCAAGTCCGAAGTATTGTAAATCAAAAACATTACCTCCAAGTCCCGGAACCGAAGGCATATTACTAACCGGCGAACCTGTGCCTGCCAATTGCTGAGCACTTTCATTCGGGCTGTCGGAACTGATTTCAAAACCTAAGAATGTTCCTTCAAACCCAAGATAGGTCTGCGCGCCTGATCCCGACCCCATTCGCGTTAACGTAGCATTTTTTATATTGATAAAACCCAGATCAAGATTAATTGGAAGCTTCACAATTAAGCTGTTTTTACTTTGATCTGCTGTTTTAACGTATTGCGTACATTCAATGGAAAGTCCGTTCAGGTTAATGTCGTTCAATAAATTCCACGGCGGCGAAAGCGTAAATCCGGGAATAATGTCACTCATAACAGAAGTAATTAAACCTCCAAGTGACAAATTGCTCACTGTAAGTGAGTACTTGCTGTATTGATTTTCTACGTATTGATAATCGGCCGTAATTCCGTTCCAGGTAAGGAATACTTCCTGGCTGTTTGTTTGATTTCCGGTGGCAAATTTATAACCGATTAAAAAATCAAGGCCAAACAGGGTAGTGGTAACCGTAATAGTTCCTGATACATTCGGTTTCTGGTAATCGATTTCAACTACAGCAGTTGCTTCCGGTAGGTTGAAAGCACCAACTACCAGTTTCCATCGTACAGTTCCGCCGATAATATATTCCGTCGGAGGTTCGGTTTTGCCGGAAGGGGCAGTTTTGATCACCAGGCTCAAAGCCATTATTTCAAGCTCACTTCCAACCCATGGCGGAACGGTGCTGCTATTGGCAAAGAATTGATCGAGTAAATCGATGATATTGATAGTTGCTCCTTCTGATAAAGCCGCTGTGTACACCCAACCGGTTTCTTTTGCTACAGCTGCCTCTAAATCCAGGAATGGTGCATTGGTAAGTGTAACCGTTCCGCCAACTGTACCCTCATAGTTGTAATTGGCATCGCTGCTCGGGTTCGTTAAGTTCAGCGTAAAATAAGGATCGGCAACACCGATAATTCCGGGAACCACAGGAAATTCCAGGATCGAATTAACAGAAAGCGAAACTTCGGTGAGGGTTCCAGTCGTTGGATTATAGGAAATATTCAGGTAATTGAGAATGATTTTTTCCAATTCGAAGCCATTCGGTGCTGACGGTGGTTTATAGGTTTCAAATCCGGGAGTAGAACCAACCAGCGTAGAATAATCAACATTGTTGATCTCACCTGAAATATTAAAGAACCAATCCGAAGCACCCAGCGGAAGAATAGCCATAGCACTCAGTGTTGCTACTGTTTGAGTGTCGGAAGTAACCTGGAAATCACCACCGATAGAAAGTGTTGTATTTCGGGAAACCGAATTAAAGGGATTGTAAGTCTGAACACTGAAATTGGTGTTTTCAATGGAAAATTGTTTGGTAACTTGCCATTTTGGTGCACCTATATTTATCTCAATTTGATTAACAGTCAAAGTTGACGGATCAAACTGCGTATAAAAGTTGGTCAGTGTGAATCCCCCTATCCCCGTAAGAGAATTTGGAAATTCCTGGAAGACATTGATTCCTCCGAGGTTTTGGACCAGGTTGGCAATGTTCAGCCCGGTTTGCCCTATTTCCGATGAAAAAGACAGCGCCCAGATATTTGATTGTGAATCGGTATTCACCGGAATGGTTACCGTAATGTCTACTAAAATTGATCCGATTTTAACTCCACCGCTCAGATCAAAAACACGTGAAATAACATTGGTTTTACTCATGGTGTTGGCCACCACAAATCCCATAGTGGTCATATACAATCCCAAAGAGCCAACAATAGCCCATGGGGGAGTGATTTCAGCCGCCGCAATACCAAAATTCAGGGTACAATTGGGGAGTGTACTTGCCGAGGTAGAAATAACACTCATCGGTACGTTATCCATCAGGTAAGATGGCAGCAAAGCAGCGGTAAGAGAGCCCGAAGGAACCAACCCGGAACCCGCAATGTTTTGAATATTGAAAGTTTCGTAGGTTGCCCCGATATTTGTATTGGCGTAGGTAACCGTGTGACCTGCATCTCCGCTTGAAAGTATAATGGTGTAAACAGCTGCATTCCAGTTGGTGTAAGCAACACAGCTTCCTGTTATGGTAAGTGTTGCTGTAGCTTCGTCATAAACAATTCCGGTAGCTGGGTCAGGAATTTGAAGCACCAGGGATTTTAAGCCCATTGTCTGCAACGACCAGGAAAACGTAGGGGCAGAAATAGTACTGCTGCTTAACGTTAAGCTGCCTCCGGTGATTGAATTTGTAAGCTGAACTGAAAGTTCCTGAAGTGTGCCTGATGAACCCATGGTTAATTTTTTTGGAATGTATTTTAGTGTCTTGTATATCTTGCTGAATTGAACGGTTTACCAATCATGTCCCTTATTACAGGTAATAGATCTGGTTGTGGCCGGGCCTAAATACACCCCTTTTTTACTTTTTTCGCGCTGTACAATTGTCATTACTACGTTTCCGAAACCGGGTGGCCTGTTAAACCTGATGACAACATCATTGTATGATTGAAAATCTCCTTTTGTCCAGTAACTCGATTGAGTTCCGGGGTTTTGTGGTATATATGTGTAAAAAAGAGTATCTCTTTCGGTATTGACCAAATTCATAATGGCTGTTTCTGTCGGCAAAGCGTTGGGAGAAGTGCCATAACTTCGCAGGCAGGCCGGAAAAACCGAAACCGTAAAATCATTGGTGTCAGCAAACCAGTCTGTGGTGCTTTCTTCACTGCCGTGATGACTCACTTTATTGGCGCAGATATGGTAATCGTCGGGATGTTCAAGCAAGTTCATGATCCCATTCGTCATGGGCGTTTCCCCATCCACATAGTTTCCTCCTGAAATACCTCCTAAATCGCCGCTGGTTAGGTACGTGAAGCCCTGAAATCCAATGAAGAAACCGGTCGACAAATCATTTTCACTTTTGGAAGTGTAATAGTTGTACCCTCCATTATATGTTACCGGAAGAAAGCAGGTGTCCCGGTCCGAATTAAGGGTAGTAATTCCGTAACCGGCTACGCAAAACATATGTGCAGTTTTGTATCCTTTCAGCAGCTCTTCTCCAATATTAAAGTATTTGGTTGGAGTGAGTCCTGCATAGTATAATGTTTTCTGGTATTTTTTATAGGAAGTTCCGTCGGGGTTAACTGTATTCAGTGTGTCGTAACATCCGCCTACAATTGGAGCCCCATTGTAGTAGCCCTGGTAATTTACATTTTGCCTGTCATAAACATCTCCGATAGTCCATTTTTCTTTACGGGCTTCTTCTATGATTGTGGGAATGCCGCCGTAATGATCAATGTGAAGGTGGGAGACAATAATATGGTCAATTATTTTCCGTGTTGGGAATAGTGTTCCAACAGTGTCCTTAATGTATTTCCAAACCATTTTCCCGGTCGAAGAATAGCGTTGCCCGTCGATAAGAATCACACAGGTGTCCCAATTCTGTAACCCGGTAAATGCATTAATTCCGATCGAATCAACAACAATAATAAGCGTTGCGTCTCCGTCTCCGGCACCAATGTGGTGGATGGAAAGGCTTGGTGTTTGTGCCGATAAGGTGGAATGCATTCCGGCAGCCAACAAGAGCAATGTAAATAATTTGAATAGTGTTTTCATGTGAATATGTTTTAAAAATTATTCGGCCCAATCATGACCTTTGGTACAAATGATCGGTAGGACAGTTGCCGGAGACAAATACACGCTCTGCTTGTTTTTTTTGCGTTGAATGATCTTCATGGTTATATCGTCAAAACCAGGTTCACCAATGATTTTGATAATTACGTCATTGTAATAATCCAAATTGTTTTTTTTCCAGTAGCTCGACAATGTCTGCGGATTTTGCGGAACAAAAGTGTACAACAATGTATCTTTCCCCGTGTTTTTAAGGTTCTCAATAGCTGTTTGAGTCGGAAGAGCGTGCTGTGAAGTACCGTAACTTCTTAGGGAAGCTGGAAATACCGAAGCGGTAAAATTATTGGTGTCGGCAAACCATTTACTGGTACTTTCCCTGCTTCCGTGATGACTGACCTTGTTCGCACAGATATGATATTCGGGAGAGTCAAATGTTTGAAGCAGCCATTTGGTTACAGGCGTTTCCCCGTCTGTATATCCACCTGCAACTCCGCCCAGATCCCCGAGTGTCAGATAATGGAATCCCTGGAAATCAATCAGCCATCCGATTGATAGGTCATTCTCGCTTCGCGGCTTGTAATAGTTTTTTCCCGAAGCATTAACTATTGGAAGAAAACAGGTGTCTGCAACTGTGGGATCAGGATTCAAAGCAAACGTTAATCCGCAGGAAACAACACAGAACATCTTAATATCATCAAAATTAAAAACGCTGAACAGATCATTCGCAGGTAAAGGCGCGAAAGTCGGTGTTAGTTTGTACTTTTTCAATGTATCCTGGTAGCGTTTGAAGCTTGCTGCATCCGGATTTGGTGCACTCAGACTGTCATAACATGAGTCGGGAACGGTTAAACCGTTTTGAAAATCGGAATAATCTGCACTTTGGCGATCAAGTACTTTTCGAATATTCCAGCCATTTTGTTTCGCCTGCGAAATAATGTAGGGAACACCTCCGTAATGATCGATGTGTAAATGTGAAACAACGATGTAATCGATTCGCTTCAGTTTTGGAGAAAGCGCATTCACAGTATCGCGAACATAGCGCCAGACCTCTTTTCCACCACCGGATCGCTGTCCGTCAATGAGAATAATCGCCGTATCCAGGTACTTCTTTCCTACAATATTCAGTGCATCAACACTATCTATCGCAATAATCAGCGTAGCATCTCCGTCGCCAGCACCAATGTGATGGATTTCTAAGCGGGGCACCTGTGAAGAGAGCGTAAAACACAGTAGGAGAGAACCTGCCAGTGAAAGTAGTGTTGTTTTCATAATGTTGTAGTGAATGTGAGTGAATAATGCTGTGAATACTAGATACAGGCTTAACTGTCTGCCTGGTATCCGAGGTACCAGCCCAAACTTGAAGGTTGCGCATCGGCATCCGGATCCCCGAATAAATAAAAGTTAACGGCTCCCGAAGGAGGAAAGCTAAAGGATAAGAATTTGAGTGTGATCTGGTTCATCATCATCAGGTAAGCGGATGTCCCGTCCTGATTTTCTGCCGACTGTAGCTGGAGATTTCCGATGTTTAAGTTCAAGACACTTTGTAAACTCAGCGTTTTTGACTGTGTACTCAATCCCGGTAGCTGGAGCATTGCGCCCAATTGTCCGTTTGCACCTGCAGTCCAAACCATTAGCATGGTACTATTGAAACCCAAACTATTTGTCAGATCGCCCATTGTTCCCATGTTCAGATTGAATACCAAACCATACCATGTTCCTGCCCACGAACTGCTCGAGGTCATTCCTGTAACCGGTAAAGGAATATATCCCTGAGAAGAAGGCTGACTGTTGGTGTCGCCTGTCAAAATTCCGGTAAGCTGCAGCGGGAAATGGGAGTATAAACTTCCCGCTCTCGGTTTACTCTGCCCCAGGTCAAACGACATTTGACTCACATCAAAAGTAAAGAACTGTATCGACGAAGTTTGAAGCGCAAAACTCATGTTGATTGCCATGTTGGAATAGGAGAGACCATCGCCGTGAAGGAATTGATTCGCCTCGTTTAGTGTAGGGCTTCCGAAAGAATACAGATCGAACGGTTGTTCTTTGAAATTCATGAATCCCCAAAAAGAGAACTTTACATTCACCATGGTTGAAGTTGCTCCGTCCTCAGGCTGCTCGGTAACAAAACTTGCCTTCACAATTTCTATTCCGTTCAGCGCATTGCTGCTCAGTGGAAGCAGGTTGATCCCGGTTTCATTGAAAATGTAATTCGGATCACCGTTCTGGTTTTCATAACTGCCCGTAAAAATGATAATATTCTCATTCCCACTTGTCTCGACTTTACATCCGAAAAGACTGTTAATAGCCAGCTGTACGTAGCTGTTAAAGTTCTGTATGGCTGAGTTTCCGAACAGTACGCGCAGTGAAAGTACCCTGTAATTGTAATCACCTGAAGGCGGAGAAACATTTTCCAGGTATTCCTGTACATTGTCGTTATACTGATCGAATACAACATCCGTGTAGTCGATCAACCCGAATAAGGAACTTACCGGCGACATTTTAAGTGTTCCGTCTTCCGCTGAAATCATATTCACATTGATTCCCATGTGATGCCCGAAAAAGCGCGACATATCTATTCCCGCAAGCAATCCTTGTAATTCCGGCGGAAAATCCTGAACGCTGATATTCGACTGGAGCAGTAATATTCCGTTCCAGTTCGGATCATTGATGATGTTTGAAAAATAATAGTAGTTCGAATCTCCTCCGGCATATTTGCCTTCTGCGGTGGTGCAATAATCCGTAAGCCAGTTTTGAAGTAATCCTAAATTACCGTTATCCATACTGTTGAATAGCTCGGGGTTTGTCCAGGTGCTTGAATCCGAAATACGGTCTACCAGTTTTCCGTCACAAAACTTGAAAATAAGTACGTTGGTGAAAACACCATTGGGATCAGTTGTAGGAACATTTGCCAAAAATGGCCATCCTTCAATGACCATTTCATTGAGGAAATTCGAAGCGCTTCCATCTGTTCCATATAAAATGTAGTCCGTTCCTCCATCTGTTAACGGCTTATTCCAGGAAACAACCAAAAACTGCTGATTGGTTTGAAAAGCAGATTGCAGTGTAGAATTCAGGTTCAGGAATTCCATTGTTATGGGAGGATTACCTTCTTTGTTGACGTTGGTATTTTTTGCCAGTACCAATTCTGTCCATTCATTACTGGTGGTATCTACCTCAACAAGCAATCCTTGTGGAGAAGTTGAAGTGACCAGTGTATCTGATGCTGCACCTTTCAGCATTTGTTTTCGTGCCGAGCGGCTTTTATATGCGTTTTTCTGAACAGTTGGTTCAAGTTCTGTTTTGCGGTCGGTTGAAAGCACTTTTACCTCAAAATCATTGTAATCGGATTCCTCACTGGCGTTAGAAAGCTCCAGTAAATTGTAAGGCGTCATCGGAACGGGCACGGGATTATCCCCGTTGTGTAAAGTACAGGCAACCGGTTCAAAAAATCCGAGTAAGCCCGGAGCAGTTTTTCCAACACCTGAATTGGGAGCGTAAAGTGATGCTCCGGTTGGTTGTGAGTAATAGAAATTCCCCGAATTGTTCGATACACCATTTCCAATGCTGATCCAGGAAGTTTTATAATCATCGGTAAGAAGCGCTACTCCTGATTGACTGACCCCTAAAGAAGGTGGAACATAAGATGGCGCATAAGCATTGTGTCCGGGCCAGAAAGACAGAATGTCTCCTGTATATAATTCTATCTCCGGCTTTGCGGGATCAGCCGACGCCGGTTGAAAACTGAATGTTTCAATACCAGAAAGTCCGCAAAGTAGATTGTAAACAGAACCGGCAGGAGGAAGCGCTTTGTTCCACAGGTTCATGCTGAACTGTCCGCTTGGTACATAATCAAAGTTATTCCCGCTCGTTCCTTTGGGTTGATTATCTGCATAAACAATCATTCCGGTAGACTCGGTTGGTGTCCAGAGCAGTGACGTGCCAGGGTAAGGATTCAGGTTGAGAACAGATGTAAGTCCAAGCTGAAGACCGGTATCTGTGGTGAATCCGGAAGGTAAAGTTGTTGGTGCAGCTAAAGCGGTCATTGGGACCATAAAACAGCGCAGCGGATTTTGGGTGTTTTTGTTGGTGTTTAACGGATCGTTCGGGTCGAGGCTCACATAGTAACTTCCGGCATTATGGGCCTGATCAGAATCAAACATCGGATAGGTGAAAGCACTTAAATTGCCCTTGCTTCCGGGATAAAAATAATTCAATGCAGCCTGGTTCGCCGGGAAATTATAATTGCTCGAAGGTACTTGTAAGTTATATACGAGACAGCCCATTAAAGGACCGTACGTTGGGATATAAATGTTCTGAATTGGATTTTGATATACGGTTCCAAACTGTGTCGTCAGCAAAAGCTTCGGATTATTCAGATCCGTATTAAAAAAATTGAAAAGGTCACCGTTCAGTGAACATGGAGCGCTGCTTTGTACAGCCAGTTCCACATTTTGGCTCGGATTATAGGATAGGGGTGATATTACGCTGAAAAAAGAGGTGAAGGATAGAGTTACTGCTGTAACCGTGTTACTGTTTATGGTTGTTGGATCGGTTAACCAAATCATTGCATAATTGGTGAATACTCCACCGGAACCATATTGCTGAGCAAGGTATTTAATAATGCTGCTGGCAAATGTATTTGCAGAATCTGTGTCAGTAACAGCCGGTGCTTTTGAGCAGAAGACAAAAATACTGTAAGGAAAATCGGTAGAAAACAGTGTTTGCAGAGAAACTCCGGATTCAGGTTGGGAAACTCCGCCTGCCGGGTTAAATACATATCCACACCAACCTGCATCATCTGCCTGAGGGGTCGTTTGATAAAGTGTAGAGCTATACAACTGTGTGAATGTGGTCATAACATAGCGTTATTAGTTGTCATAAGTTCCAGGTAGCAATCATTGAGCTGATATTCGTTGGGGGAACATTCAAATCGCTGAAAGTAGCCTGTAAAAAAACAGAACCGGGCTGCAGTGAGCTAGGAATTTGTAACGTGAGTTGCATTCCTTTGTCAATTTTAGCAGTTCCCAGTATCAGATCGGATGAACAAACCGCAATAGGAGCAGTTTGAGTTATCGTTATAGTGTAGAGCAGGAGTGATCCGTTGTAAAATGTCACACTCGCATTGTTTTTCGCAGTTCCCAAAGGCTTGGTCACAACTGTTAGCGCTGGAGTAAGCTGGAAAACTAAAGAGTCCGGGCTGGCAACCAGAGTAACAGGTCTTGATCCGTTAACAGGAATTGTTTTATCCGGTAAACGAACCGGTTCTGTTTCCTTAAACCGAATCAGAGCCACTTCCTGCTGGCAAATAGCGGGCACATAACTATCGGGTGATTCTCCGCGGGAAGAATAACTAATGATACAGATTAGCAGTAATAACTGTGTTCTGATCAACGGTATGCGCTCGAAAAAGCCCTGCATGTGTGAACAATAAAGTGAAACTTTTGCCGGAATGTTTCTACCCCGGCAAAAGCGAGTCACAAATGATTATTGGTTTAGATTCCAAGACGCTACAACAGAGTTAAGCTGCGTAGGTTTTGTAACATTCAAATCCGTAAACGTACAGTTCAAAGTCACCGTACCTGTTTGGATCGGGCTAGGAATTTGCAATTGCATTGTTCCGTTTTCGATCACGAAATCTCCAACTTTCAAGTTGTCAGGAAGGCTTTGAAGCGGTGATACCTGGATCAGTGTAAGTGAATACACTTTAGTGGGACCTGAATAGAAATCACAACGAGCTGTGTAATAGTCAGGAGAAATTGTTACTTGAACGTAAGACGTTGCATCCAGCATAAAAGCCGGAAGTGTTAGTGGTAATGCCATAATAGACGTTTTAAAATAGTGAATAATTATTTATATTTTGATGAGAAAAACTCATCAAAGCGTTAAACTATTCTCCGACCTTTTTCTGAGATCAGCGAATAGTGGTTTATCAGTGTTTTTGTTGAATAATAGTCGTGTTTCTACTTGCCTGGTTTTTCAGATTCCTCACTCACGTTTGGTCCCGTAATCAACGCATTCGAAACGTTTAAACAAGCTTAGCAAATTCTGAAAAGATGTTTAGGAAAAATGACACAAACACGTCAATTAAAAGCATAAACAACTGAAATTGGATACATGAATAGTTTGGAGTCAGGAGTTCGAACTCATTTGCGCGGTTCTCCGGAAGAATGTATAAATGGTTAGTATTTTAGTACTTTTAAGGAAGCTGCACCAGCGAAGCAACTGTTCAAACAGGTGGGGGCTTCAACTTCAAATCAAAAAATAATAACTGCCCACTAATCAGTGAACAGTTATCTTTTTATTCTAAAACGATTTGAAATTATTAATCCTCCGTATTCTTCAAAGACATCAGTAAATTGTAGGCACCTTTCAGAACATACTCGCTATTTTTATCGAGGTTTTGGATTGCCGTATATCCGTTTTCAGAACTCCCAACTGTTACTTCCTGCATTTCAAAACGATTCGTTCCGGTTTTCACAAAAACAAATTGCTTGTTCTCATAGCGAACTATCGCATCATCGGGCAAAGCAGAACTATTCGCTGACTTTACATCTACTTCGGCATTCATATACATTCCGGGTAAGAGGTTTTTGTCGTATTGATCGAAGTGGCAATGAACAACCGTAGAGCGGTCATCTGACAGGTTTTTGCTGATAAGGACAATGGTACATGCGAATTTTTTATCGGGCTCATTGTTGGTGTATGCAACCAATTTCTGACCTATAAACAAGTTATTTACATCCTTCTCAAAAACGGTCAATGACAAGTGAATGTCTTGCGGATTCACTAACTCAAACAATACATCTGAAGGAGCCAGGTATTTCCCAATGTTGACATTCACCGCAGAAACGAAACCGCTGATCGGAGAAATGATACTTACGGTTCTGGTAATGTTGTCGGCCGTAATTCTGTTCGGGTTTAAACCTATCAGTTTTAATTTCTGTTCCAGGGACTTCACCATCACGTTCTGCATTTCATATTCGGCACGAATCTGCTCAAAGACTTTGTCGCTTGTAGCTTTTGTTTGATTCAGCGTTTTTTGACGGTTGTATTCGCCTTCACTTAATCTGAATTTTGATTTTGCAGTCAGATAATCCTGTTGCAGCTGAATGTATTGCTGATCTTCCATTACAGCAAGCACTTCGCCTTTCTTCACCTGCATTCCGGGAAGCAATTTGGTGGATCTCAAATAACCGCCGAGTGGCGCACTGATGGAAACGGTGTTTTGTGGCGGCACGTCAATTTTACCGTTGATTTTCAAAACAGAAGCAATCGATTTTTCTTCTGATTTTCCGGTTTTGATTCCCGCATTTTTAACTTGTTCATTGGAAAGCGTGATCTCCATTTGTTCCTGTTGAACGGATTCGGGCTGTTCTTCCGGGTTTCCTCCGCACGAAGCGAAAAGAAAGATTGCGGTTGAATATATTAGTGTCTTTTTCATGATAAACAGTTGTTTAATAATTGTTTTGTTCACCTATTACTCGGCAAAATAATAGTTGAGCTCGGCAATGCTTTGATTGCGATTCATTAATGCTTCGAGGTAATTG
>CAMLIF010000102.1 GCA_946479985.1 uncultured Flavobacteriales bacterium | reverse complement strand
CGGTAATTCCATTAATTGCACCGTTGCCCTGATTACAAGTTTCATTAGTAACAACCAAACCGGAAGCATCAATTGATGGTCCGGGAGTTAGTCCAACAGGAATCGGTCCGGCAGTTGCAATACATCCGTTTACATCTGTAACAGTCAAAGTATAATTTCCGGATGCTAACCCTGTATTATTCATAGAAGTGGGCCCATTCGACCAGGAAGGCATTAAACCTGTTCCTGAAGCTGTTATTCCTGTAATACTTCCGTTATTTCCCAAACAATTGGCATTCGTAACAACCATGTTTGTGGTATTAATTGTGGGTCCGCCGGTTGAGCTGATAACATAAGGTCCCGAAGTTACGGTACACCCCAAACCATCAGTTACTGTTACAGTATACGAACCTGCCGAGGCCGAAGTTAAATCCATGGTAGGAGTAACAACACCATTCCAGGTGATAGTGATGGCTGGTTGTCCACCACTTGTAGTTAATCCGGTAATTGATCCGGCAGCCGAACAAGTTGCATTGGTTACAACCGCAGTTCCGGAAATAGTAGCTCCACCAACGGTTACAACAACCGGTTTTCTAAAGGTTCCCGGACATGTGCCTACATAATAAGTTGTTGTTGCATTTAAAACTCCGGTATTATATGTTAATCCTGATCCGATTGCTGAGCCGCCATACTGTGCGTTGTACCAAGTAACATTTACACCACCTGGCAATGCCCCCTGAATTGTTGCAGTAAGCGTAGTTGAAGTTCCTTTACAAATAGAAACATTCGAAACAAGAATATCGAAGTATCCGGTAGTATTTGTAATTCCGGCACCACCGCCAGTTGCTCCGTTCGGAGGAAAAGCACCGGTAAAATTAGTTGTAGGATAAGTTGATAATAAAGTAACTACACCTGAAGCTCCACCTGCAACGCTTGGTGTTGCTGAACCAATGCTGGCTACAGAAATTTGTCCACCAGATCCACCTCCACCGGGACCGTCAATTTCATTTGTTGGGGAACCGGCAAACTGTCCGTAACTTAAAGCCTGGTCACCACCTTTTCCTCCAACCGCACTAATTGTTGCAGCCGGAAGCACTGTTCCGTTAGAAATAACAATTGCTCCGGCACCACCTGCACCACCTGCACCATCGTTTCCGTACTTCGTAGTAGAAACATTGGAAGCAATAAGGTTACCCGGATTTGCATTTTGTCCGGGAGCACCATTCGCTTCAATGACTGCCGGACCGGAAATAGTACCATATAGTTGTAAAAAGACAATACCACCGCCTCTGCCTCCGGATCCACCCTGATTTCCGTTCATTTCACCTGCGCCGCCGCCGCCGCCCATAAATAATCTGTTCGCATCATAAGTAAGTGTATGCCCGCCATATCCACCTTCGTTTCTTCTTCTATCACCACCCCAGGCATTGTTATTCGGACCAACTGTTAGTTCATTCTGATCAGTAATAGCATACGAATATCCTCCTCGTCCACCACCGGAACTAGGAGTAGTAACCATATTGGGTGATTGTGTTTCCAGATTCCAGGAAGCTGCATAAGCTGGATTAGGGACTCCATATCCGTAATAAGTTCCGATTCCTACATTGGAACCACCACCTCCACCTGCGTTATGCGGATTTCCTCCGCCACCACCATTCCCGGGTGCTCCCTTTCCGTAGCGTGATTCTAATGTAATATATTCAAGAGCAGCGGAACCGCCTATTCCTTCTCCTTTTTCAGATCCGCTGGCAATTGCGTCCGTTCCGGGAAAGCCCACATCGGTAGCATTTGTGGAAGCAGGAGCAGAAGTTGTAGTGTTATCAGCAGCACCACCTCTAAAACCATAACCTGTTGCGCTGATTTTAGAATTTGCACCAAACGTGATGTTCCCGTCAACTTCCAACGCGACAATTCCACCCGTGGTTCCGTCCCAAAGCTGTGGAACAATAGATGTATTGGCATTTAGTGTTAAGTTACTTAAACGAGGAATACGCACAATCTGTATATGTCCTGGCCGTGTTCCAGTTGCAGTATAAGGTCTTTGAGTGGCACAATTTAATGTAATAACATTTCCCGAAACCGATCTGACTTCCCGAAGCTCGTAATATCCTGCATTAAAATAATATGCAACTCCACCCCAAAGATCTATAGTTGTTCCCCAATCGCCACTATGGCCATACGGAACAGTATACCCTCCTGGAGACGGATCAATATCCAAACCTGCTCCCTGCATCTGAATGATCATAATCAGATCCCCCTGCCCCAGATTTGTTGTAAAAAACGAATTGGTCATAGTTGCATTGGCAACAGTCAATGTGGTGGTTGGTGCAGAAATATCTGCCCCGGTATAAGCTGTATAGGCATTCATCTGGTAATTAGCAGATGTTACTGTACATGTAGTAGCGTATGGTGCCTGCGTGTGTTTTCCTCTTTGACCGTATGCAAATACAGAAAGAGCCAACAACGGCAATAGCGAAAGTTTTCTAAGCATGGCTTTGTTATAACATTAACAAGACGACGAATTTAGTCAAAGGTTGTAAACATCAGGTGATTTTTTTAGCCACATTTTGAACAATTTCAACTACTGCCGGACAAACCTCCATGTTCTTTCTTGTCAGATTCAAAATCTGGTACATGTTCTTACGGTCGGTATGTGGATATTCACGACAAGCCAGCGGCCTGTCTTCATACACATCACATTTGTTATCGGTACCAAGAAATGTGCATGGGCTGGACTGAAGAACATAGTCATTTTCGTCATCCATTCTCAAGTAATTGCTGATAAACTGCTGCTCAGACAGTCGTAATCTTTTCGAAAGCCTTTTTATGTCCACATCTCTGAAAATCGGACTGGTGGTTTTACAACAATTTGCACAGGCAAGGCAGTCTGTTTTACGGAACACCACTTCGTGATTGGAATGAAAAGCAGAATCTAAACTCTTTTTATTCGCTTTAGCGGCTTTCTTTACCCATTTCAAATAAATCTCCTTATCAGCTTTACCCTGCTCTATCCACTTAGCAACATCCATAATGCAAATTTAGCAGTATTGAATGAGGTTTCAAGCTTTTGCTTATTTTCGCTAAATGGAAACTGAAAAGTTTGATGTAATTGTAATTGGTGCCGGACCTGCAGGATACGCTTCGGCGATGCGCGCCATAGATTTTGGAAAACGTGTTTGCCTGATCGAACGAGATAAAGTTGGAGGAGCAGGCGTTTATAACGGGGCACTTTCTTCGAAAACACTTTGGGAAATTTCGCGAAAGGTAACTGACGTGAATGATACGATTAACAGAAAAGGTCGTGAGCCGTTTTTTCTCGACTGGTCTGAAATTAAATCAACTTTAGACGAAGCGGTTTTTGAACGAAAATTTCAATATACCTGCCATATCAAACTACTTCAAACCGAAACGATGAACTCACTGCTCACTTATGTAAGAGGAGATGCACGATTTGTTTCTGACCATGAAATAGAAATAGACCACGACAATGCGAAACGTATTATCTATGGAGATAACATCGTCATTGCAACCGGAAGCCGGCCAAGAACAATGCCCAACGTTTTAGTTGACGAACGAACAGTTATGACCAGTGACGGAATAGATAAATTACAGGATTACCCGAAAAGTCTGGTGATCGTTGGAGCTGGAGTTATTGGTTGTGAATACGCAACTATTTTCTCCAATCTTGGAAAAACAAAGGTTCACATCATTGATCGTGCCGACAGAATTCTACCCTTTGAAGATCCGGACATTTCAGCTATTGTAAGTGAGAATTTAGAAGAAAAAGGTGTAACCATTCACCATAACGCTTCCTTGGAACGATTGGAAAATCTTGGTAGCGAAGTAGAATATGAGTTGAAATATCCTGACGGATCAACAGAAATTATCCGTGTAGAAAAAGCACTTCTCTCCATTGGCCGGGTTCCGAATGTTGAATCTTTAAACCTGGAAGCAGCAGGAGTTTCGATGTCTAAACGCGGAGTTCATATCGGTGATGTAGATACGGTTACCAATGTTCCGCATATTTATGCTGTTGGAGATGTAAGCGGGAGAATTGCCCTTGTGAACATGGGCGAAATCGAAGGCCGTCATGCAATTGAAAAAGCATTTAGTTCCATACAGGAACCTTTGAAATACGACAACGTTTGTACTATTATGTTCTTACAGCCCGAAGTTGCGGCTGTTGGTTTAAACGAACAGACCTGCGAAAAGGAAAATATTCCTATTAAGGTTGTAAAGATTGATTTTTCGGTCATTGCCCGGGCAATTGCAATGCGCAAAACGGAAGGTTTTTTCAAAATCATTGTTACAAATGATTCAGAAATGAAGGTTTTGGGAATGCGCGCCGTTGGAGAACACGCTTCGAGTGCTATTCAGGCAATCGGTTTGTTGATTAAACTCAATATGTCTATTTCTGTTATTGCGGAATTGATACACCCTCACCCATCTATTGTTGAAGGAATCCAGGAGTGCGTTCGTATGCTATTGAACAAAAGCATCTTCAAGTCGAGTGTATTTAAAGATCAACTCGCTTGTTATTCTTTGGTGAATGGCGTGAAGACACCGCTGGAAAGATTGTAAATCCTTACTTATAAAGCACAAAAAAACGGGAACATTTTTGATCCCGTTTTTTTTATTCAATTTTCTTTTACTTAAATCTTATCCAATACTACTAACAATCCGTAAATCAATCCCGGAATGTAAAATAAAAGTGTCAGCAATAAACAAATTAATGTTTTCTTCACGTCCAAATTTGTGTAGATTGCAACTCCCAAAAACGGAATGAAAATAGTGATAATTACACACAGTAACTGGAAATCATCCATGCTGCCTGACTGGTGAGAAACTCTGTTTTCAACCGCCTCTTTTTTCATTGGCAAATAGCGCTCAGGAACACGTTCTCTTCTTTGTTTAGAAGGAACAGGAGTTGTTTTCTTTTCCTGGTTAATTACCTTTTTAGATTCTTCTTTTTTCTGTACCGTTTTTTGATTGTCGTTTTGATCAGTTTTGTCTGATTTTTTGATTATAGGATCCGGATTTTGTTTGACCTCAATACTTCCAGGAATGCTTTTCTCTTCTTCAGCAAGAATTACCTGTTCTTTAACGAAAATTTCCTCTTCCGATTTCTCAGATTTTGCTTCATCGCTTTCCTTCGACCAGGATTTGTGCTTTGAAAGGTAAAATCCTTTTGTATACTTTCTTTTTTGAATAGAAGAACCGGAAAAACCATCCATCATCCCACAACTCGAAACGAGCATCACTGCAACCAACCCTGCAAAAAATAGTCTTAAATTTTTCATAATCATCAATTTTCAACGAAAATACAATTATTTACCTTTTAATTCCATTGCCTTCAATGTATTTATCATCAAAGACGCAATAGTCATCGGACCAACTCCACCAGGCACGGGAGTTATTGCAGATGTTATCGGTGCAACATTCTCATAATCAACATCACCGACCAATCTCCACCCCCTTTCACGAGAAGCATCTTCAACGCGGGTAGTTCCAACATCAATAACCACAGCACCCGGTTTTACCATATCTGCCGTAATAAATCCCGGTATACCAACTGCAGCAACTAAAATATCTGCTCCAAGACAAATTTCCTTAATATTTTCAGAACGCGAATGCGCCAAAGTGACAGTACAATTTCCCGGAGAAGTATTTTTCCCAAGTAGTAAACTCAACGGAGTTCCAACAATGTTACTTCTACCTACTACCACACAATTCTTTCCGGCGGTTTCAATTTTGTATCGTCTCATTAACTCCACAATTCCGGCCGGAGTTGCAGGAATGAAACCGGGGATATTGAGCATCATATTCCCTACATTAATAGGATGAAATCCATCAACATCTTTCTTCGGGTCAATAGCCAGGGTTACTTTCATTTCATCGATATGCTCCGGCAACGGAAGCTGTACAATGTAACCGTCGATACTTTTATCTTCATTCAAAACCTGGATTTTCTTCAATAAAGTTTCTTCCGTGATTGAATCATCATATCGGATAAGTGTGCTTTCAAATCCGATTTCCTCGCAGGCTTTCAATTTGTTGTTTACATAAGTAACTGAACCTCCATCTTTTCCGACAAGAATTGCAGCCAGATGAGGAATCTTCATTCCCTGTTTCTTGCGTTCTGCTACTTGTGCAGCCAACTCTTTCTTGATAACTTCAGATGTGATTTTTCCGCTTAGAATCTGCATGTGGATTTTTTTGTGCAAATATAAGTCGATTTCAACTATCGACTACTCCTATATCGAAATAGTATTAGAGAAAAACAATTCTAACTTTTTTTCGGAACCGCATTTTAATCAACGAATACTGTACTTTGCTCAAATCGACTAAACTTTATCCAACCATCCGATTATTCGAACGTCTTTAGTGTAAACAAACTGGTCATGGAAAAGAAAACAGCAATAAAAAGCATCATGAAGAGTGAGTCGATCACTCAGGTGAATGATGCAACTGTCGTTTTGCGCCATTTCATCGAACTTAGTGCAAAACTCTTACCGTTCTTTAATGAGCTTTCAAAAAAAGAACTACTGCAGCCGCATGAATTAGATAACAGAAAGAAAATCATAGAAGTATTCCGCAGCTATAAATTTGACACGTGTACATCTGCCATTTTGATGAATTCAACAATTTTGGAAACAATCACTGAATTGTTCAAGCACATCGAGCAGCGCGTACCCGGAGAAAATTCGTTTGCAGATATTTTAATGGATGAATTCCTGAGTGAGCATGATGAATTGGTTTCCAATTGGGTGCGAACCGATCTGAACTAATTCGTACTAATCCAGCCGAAGACAAATATCTCTTTAAAATTATCCGGGTTTATTACCCGGTTTTTTTTGTCAGCTAAAGGAACCGCTTTGACCAAAACGAATTTCCACTTCCCTTTTTTAGCAAGAACAGTATACACGCTGTTTGGAGCATAACGGGCAATGAGGTTTGAAGGCGTTCTCCCATTCCAGGCGTTAACATCAACCTTAGCCGGTGACCATCTCAATTCAATTCCCTTTTTGGAAAAATAGTTTTTACTTGTGAAAACACTCTTCGCAGGAAAAAACGGTCCAACCAAATCTGTTTCCTTTCCAATAAAAAACTGTTTTAACTGCTTTATTGTATGATTTATCAGCCGCAATCTGTTCAGGTTGTGCGAAGCATTATCGCAACACGGATATTGGTGATGATAAAGTAATATTTCGCGGGTATTTGGCTGAATCTTATAAGCCATTAAATGTCCTACCTGCTTAAAGACATTCTTCATTTTCCCATTCTGACGGGAATATATCTCCATTATTTCACGGTCATCTTCCGGCGAAAAGTAACCGCTGAACACCAATTCAGGAACCGAATCTCTGTTAAGGTCCAGACAGTAATAATTATTCCTGTAACGCTCGTAGTAATCATCGAATTCAGCATTCAGATCAAACGCATGTGATCCAAAATGATCAACCAGGTCCAAATCGAACAGTTCCTTCATCAGGATCTTTTTCAGGGTTTCATCCTTAAAGCGAATCGCTTCAAAGTCTGTTTCCGGGTGATTTATGAATAAAGCGGGTTTTACGCGTGTCATGTGAGTAGAACCAAATGACTTAAAGCCCAAACAGCAAACAACCAGTACAAGTAAATATTTCATAGATAAAAAAAGGACTTCCCGTAACTAAACGAGAAGTCCTGTATAAATGTTAGTCAAAAACTATTTTTTAGTCGATTTTGTTTTTCCTTTTCCGACTGAGATATCCAGCTTGGTATTATCCGCATCCATATCAATTACAATAGAATCACCCTGCTGTAAATTAGCTTTAATAATTTCTTCTGCCAAAGGATCTTCAATGAATTTCTGAATTGCACGTTTCAATGGGCGTGCACCGAATTTTTCATCATATCCTTTATCAACAATGAAATCTTTTGCTTTTTCAGTCATTGAAGCATGGTAACCCAGCGCTTCGATTCGATCGAATAATTTCACCAATTCCAGATCAATAATTTTATGAATATTCTCTCTTGTTAAGGAGTGGAAAATAATCATATCATCAATACGGTTCAGGAATTCAGGAGAGAATGCTTTTCTTAATGCATTCTGAATCACTGTTTTTGCATTTTCATCGCGCTGATCTTCTTTCGACTGTGTATTGAAACCAACACCGCCGCCGAAGTCTGCCAATTGACGCGCTCCAATGTTCGACGTCATGATCAGGATGGTATTTTTAAAATCGATCTTACGACCTAAACCATCCGTCATGTGTCCATCATCCAAAGCCTGCAGCAGCAAGTTAAATACATCCGGATGTGCTTTTTCAATCTCATCAAGTAAGATGATAGAATACGGTTTACGACGAACTTTCTCAGTTAACTGACCACCTTCTTCATATCCAACATATCCCGGAGGCGCTCCTACTAATCGGGAAATAGAAAATTTCTCCATGTACTCCGACATGTCAATTCGGATTAACGAATCTTCTGAGTCGAACAAATATTTAGCAAGAACTTTGGCTAATTGTGTTTTACCAACTCCGGTTGGCCCGAGGAAGAAAAATGAACCGATTGGTTTGTTCGGATCTTTCAATCCGGCACGATTACGCTGAATGGCTTTCACCACTTTTTCAACGGCTTCATCCTGACCAATTACTTTACCTTGCAATTCAACAGCCATTGTTGCCAATTTCCCCATTTCGGTTTGAGCAACACGAGTAACCGGAATTCCACACATCATAGAAACAACTTCTGCAACATGTTCTTCAGTCACAGTAACGCGTTTCGCTTTGGAATCATCTTCCCAGCGTTTCTTAGCCTCTTCTAATTTTTCCTGCAGCTTACGCTCCTCATCACGCAACACAGCCGCTTCCTCATACTTCGATTGTTTAATAACAATGTTTTTCTGGTTGCTGATGTCTTCGATCTGTTTTTCAATATCCAGGATTTCCTGCGGAACATTAATATTATTCAGGTGAACCCGTGAACCAACTTCATCCAGGGCATCAATTGCCTTATCCGGTAAATGACGATCAGTAATATAGCGTTCGGTCAATTTCACACAAGCTGCAATTGCTTCCGGTGTATAACTAACCATGTGGTGATCTTCGTAGCGCTCCTTGATGTTGTTCAGGATCTGGATCGTTTCCTCAATAGTTGTCGGTTCGATCAAAACTTTTTGGAAGCGGCGCTCCAATGCACCATCTTTCTCAATATACTGGCGATACTCATCCAATGTTGTTGCGCCTATTGCCTGCATTTCTCCGCGAGCTAAAGCCGGTTTGAACATGTTCGAGGCATCCAGTGATCCACTCGCACCTCCAGCACCAATAATCGTATGAATCTCATCAATAAACAGGATAATGTCCGGATTTTTCTCAATCTCCGCCATAACTGCTTTCATACGCTCTTCGAACTGTCCGCGGTATTTGGTACCTGCAACTAAAGATGCCAAATCGAGTGAAATGATTCGTTTACTGAACAAAACCCGCGAAACTTTACGCTGCACGATGCGCAGTGCTAATCCTTCAGCAATGGCACTTTTACCAACTCCAGGTTCACCGATCAGAATCGGGTTATTCTTCTTTCTACGTGATAGAATCTGAGAAACACGTTCAATTTCTTTTTCACGCCCTACAATCGGATCCAGCTTACCGGCTTCTGCCATTTTGGTCAAATCTCTCCCGAAATTATCCAATACCGGCGTTTTTGATTTTGGGTCTGTAGGTTTACGCTGAGCACCAAAAGTTTGGTCCTCTTCTTCTGACGAGCTCGACATTTCAGCCCGTGGTTGTGTATTTTCGTCTAACATATCGTTTATTTCTACTTTAACTGTATCGTAATTTACACCATGTTTCTCTAACATGCGGCAAACTACGGAATCATCGTCCTTGAGCATCGAAAGTAATAAATGTTCTGTTCCAATGTGCGGACTTTTAAATAATTTCGATTGTAAATAGGTAATCTTTAACAATCGTTCGGCTTGCTTTACTAAAGAAATATTCTCTTTGACAGTACCTGAAACTTTGGCAGTCTGAATCAATTTAGATTCAAGCTCCTGTTTTAACTGTGGCAGATCAATATGAAAGCCTCTCAGAATCTGAACGGCCTTCCCTTCTCCTTCGCGCAAAATCCCTAATAAAAAATGCTCTACACCAATAAAATCGTTCCCTAAACGCAACGCCTCTTCCCTGCTGTAACTGAGAACTTCTCTAACCCTTGGTGAAAATTTTGCTTCCATATTCAACAAAAATAAACTGTAACATCATAGTTTATGCCACAATACAAATATACAACTATTGAAAATGTTAATAAGTACTTCAAATCAGCCTTTTTTCACCGCTTTTTGTTAGTAAAATAAGGATAAAAGTGAATTTTAACTCGGTTTAAAAGACTAATTTCGACCCTTTGTTCTTATTACATAGAATCACACTTAAAATTAAAAATACGACAGGATGGCAGATGGAGAAAAAATAATCCAGATTAACATCGAAGATGAAATGAAATCAGCGTACATTGATTATTCAATGTCCGTTATTGTTTCGCGTGCGTTACCGGATGTACGCGACGGATTCAAACCCGTGGATCGACGTGTACTATATGGTATGCAGGATTTGGGGGTTTATTCCAATCGTCCACACAAGAAATCAGCTCGTATTGTTGGTGAGGTACTTGGTAAGTATCACCCACATGGAGACAGCTCGGTTTATGACACAATGGTTCGTATGGCTCAGCCATGGTCATTGCGTTACCCGCTTGTAGACGGTCAAGGTAACTTTGGTTCGGTAGATGGTGATAGTCCTGCAGCAATGCGTTATACCGAGGCTCGTCTTCGTAAGATCGCAGAAGAAATGCTGGATGATTTGGAGAAGGAAACGGTTGATTTCGCTCCGAACTTTGATGATTCCCTGGAAGAGCCAACCGTTCTTCCTTCAAAAATCCCGAACCTTTTGGTGAACGGATCAAGCGGAATTGCCGTAGGTATGGCCACAAATATGGCACCTCATAACTTAACTGAAGTTTGTGACGGAATCATTGCTTACGTTGATAACAAAGATATTGAAGACGAAGAGTTATTACAATTCGTAAAAGCTCCCGATTTTCCTACAGGCGGAATTATTTATGGTGTTGACGGAGCGCGTGATGCCTTATTGACAGGTAAAGGACGAATTGTTATTCGTGCTAAAGCAGAGATTGAAGAGTCTAACGGACGTGAGGCAATCATCGTTACCGAGATCCCCTACCAGGTGAACAAGGCAGAAATGATCAAGAAAACTGCTGAGTTAGTAAATGATAAGAAAATTGAAGGTATTTCGGATATCCGCGATGAGTCTGACCGAAACGGGATGCGTATCGTTTATGAATTGAAGCGAGATTCCATTCCAAACGTTGTATTAAATAAATTATATAAGTATACAGCGCTGCAAAGCTCTTTCTCTATCAATAATATCTGTTTGGTTGACGGACGTCCGAAATTATTGAACCTGAAAGATATGATCCGCGAGTTCGTAAACTTCCGCCATGAGGTGGTTGTTCGCAGAACTACTTTCGACTTGCGTAAAGCAGAAGAAAGAGCTCATATCCTTGAAGGATTGATCATTGCATCCGATAATATTGATGAAGTAATTAAAATTATCCGTGCATCGAAAAGCCCGGAAGAAGCCCGCGAGAATTTAATGACTCGCTTTGGTCTTTCCGATCTTCAATCGAGAGCGATTGTTGAGATGCGTCTCCGTCATTTGACTGGTCTGGAACAAGACAAGTTACGTGCTGAATATGCAGATTTGATGGCTTTGATCACAGATTTGAGAGATATTCTCGCGAACGAAGAACGCAGAATGCAAATCATTAAGGATGAATTAACGGATATTCAAACAAAATACGGTGATGCTCGTCGTTCCCGCATTGAATATTCTGCTTCCGAAATGAAGATTGAAGATTTGATTCCGGATGAGGAAGTTGTAATTACAATTTCTCACGCTGGATATATTAAGCGTACAAACCTCGATGAATTTAAGGTTCAGAGTCGTGGCGGAATGGGATCGAAAGGTTCTACTACCCGCGATAAAGATTTCTTAGAACATTTATTTGTAGCTACAAACCATAATTACCTGCTTATTTTCACAGAAAAAGGCCGTTGTTTCTGGATGCGCGTATTTGAAGTTCCGGAAGGAAACAAAACAGCAAAAGGAAGAGCTATACAGAACTTGCTGAATATAGAGCAAGATGATAAGATCAAGGCTTACGTGAAGGTAATTGATCTGACAGACAAAGAATACGTTCAGAATAACTTTATCGTGATGTGTACCAAACAAGGTATCATCAAGAAAACTTCATTAGAAGCATATTCCCGTCCGCGTGCCAATGGTATTAACGCCATTACAATTCGTGAGAATGACGAATTGTTAGAAGCACGTTTAACTGACGGAACGAACGAAATGGTATTGGCTACCAAATCAGGAAGAGCAATTCGTTTCAACGAAGCAAAAGTTCGTCCGATGGGAAGAAACGCTTCAGGTGTTCGAGCAGTAACGCTTCAGAATGATGCCGACGAAGTAGTTGGAATGATCTGCGTAAAAGACAACTCCGAAACAATCATGGTTGTATCAGAGAAAGGCTACGGAAAACGTTCTTACTTAAACGATCCGGAAGACGGTGAACCGGTTTACCGAATAACAAACCGTGGTGGTAAAGGTGTTAAGACAATTAACATTACTGATAAAACAGGTCCGTTATTAGCAATTAAAACTGTTGCCGACGAAGATGATTTGATGATCATCACGAAAGCCGGTGTAACTATTCGTATGCACATTGATGGAATTCGTGTGATGGGTCGTGCTGCGCAAGGAGTTCGATTGATCAATCTGAAAGGAACTGCGGCAATTGCAGCTGTAGCACGTGTTCCTCGTTCCGATGAAGAAGATGAAGAGTATGACGAAGATGGCAACCCGATTGTCAGCATCGACTCTTCTCCTGCTTCAGAAGAAACGGCGGAAAATGATTCAGTTCCTGAATCTGCTGAAGACGAAGCAACGGAAAGCACCGAAGAATAATACAGAATACTCAATCAAATCCAGCTTTAGAATTATCTACTGCTGGATTTGATTTAAAAACTAAAATTTCTTCTGTAATTTTATGGAATATTGAAAATCCGACATCTTTTAAAATTGTTGGCACAATAGTTGAAAATTGCAGAAACGTAAATTGAAAAACATGAATTTAATAAACACTTCAAGAATAGCTTTAGCAGGTGTAATTTTGTTGACCGGAAACGTGGCTTTCGGACAAAAGAAAACCGAAACAGATGCTGCTTTGGCATTTAAGTCATTTGAAACCGCATTTAGTGCGCAGGATATGCCAAATGCGAAAAAATCGTTGTTAAAAGCTAAAGGATTTATTGACCAGGCTGCTGTTAATGCGGATACAGAAAACTCTCCTAAAACCTTGTTTTACAAAGGTGAGATTTATGCTTCAATCGAAATAGTTCGCGCTTTAGGAGATGCTGAATTTAACAGTGCTACTCCTGATAACGCTATTTCAACTGCCGTTGCCGCATACAATAAGGCATACACGACATCTGATAAATTTGATGATCAAATAGAAAGCTCAGTTACAAATATCCTGTTATCGGGTGAAGGAATGGCAAAAACATTCTTCGATGCAGGTAAATTCAGCGAGGCTTCGAAAATATATGCAATGAATGCAGAAGTTGGCGGAGCAATAAATCGAATTGATACTGTATATTACTATTATGCAGCAATTTCAGCTCAAAACGCGAAAGATTGGGAAAATACTGCAAAGTATTACAGAAAATCTGCAGAATTGAACTACAAACCGGAAGAAACTTATCTGAACGCTGCTACAGCATATATTAGTGCAGGACAGCAGGAAGAAGCACTAAAGTTTTTGGAAGAATCAATTTCAAAAGCCCCGAAAAACAAATGGTTGTATTACGTTCTTGGGACGATTTACATGGATGAAAAGAATGACGAAAAAGTAGAATCGAACTTAAAACAGGCAATTGCAATTGATCCGCAATTCTCTGACGCTCTTTATAACCTTGGAAGTTACTTCTATACAAAAGGAATTGAATTAAGAAGAAGTGCTGATGATATAACAGATCGCAAATTACAGGCTGAAGCACAGGAAGCGAGTGTTGTTCTTTTGAATAAAGCTATGCCTTCTCTTGAAGCTTACGTTGTAATTGTTCCGAATGATCGTGAAGTTTTGAAAAGTTTATGGCAGATTAGCCGCGTAATTAAAGACGCTGAAAAAGAAGCTAAATACAAAAAAATGATGGACGAGGCTAAGTAAAGGTCTTCTCTTCAGTTACAGGTCCTGATCCCATTCGCAATGTGGGATCAGGGCTTTTTTGTTTGTTAACGTTTCGCGAAAAGGCGGTTATTTTAAAAAAGGTATCTTTGGGGCAACGCTTATGTCAGCCACGGCTGATGAAGGCAAAAATAAAATGACTATGAAAAAACTATTGTTCGGACTATTGTCACTGACTGTTTTACAGGCAAACGCGCAGTTAAGTGCTGTTAAAGGAAAAACCGAGTACAACTTCTGGCTCAACCTTCCGAGTGACAGTATTCTAAAAACGCAACCTCCGGTTCTTATTTTCCTTCATGGGAAAAGTCTATCGGGGACGGATATGAACAAG
>CAMLIF010000101.1 GCA_946479985.1 uncultured Flavobacteriales bacterium | reverse complement strand
TTCTCTAAACTGTTCGATATTAAATTCTAACAATGTTCCGGTCAATGCTTTATCATTAACCACAATTTTTTTCGGTTGATCTCCTTTGCCAGGAGAAGGGAATTCCATAATGAATAGTGCGAAAGGAACGTTGCTCATACCGCGTTCGTGCAATACATAGCGACATTCAAGCGTATCATTCTTCTCTGTGATCATTCGAATATCATCCTTAAATGCAAAGGAAAAATATTCCGATCTCTTGTGGGCAGGAACAGCACTTTTCGGATTATAACTGTAAATATCCGATCCGGAAAAAGGCAGAATTATCTTTAATTCATAGCTCATACCAACTGTTGTCGTATCATAGTATTTTTTCACATTTTCAAGCTCTTCCGTTCCGCTCAGAATCATTCTCGCACAATCTGCCTCCTTAGTGACTCCGGTGAGCACAAAATTTACTCCTTCGGAAACAGCAGTATCACGCAACATATATTCAGAAGAATTATACATTACAGAATACTCGTTTGCTGTAACTGGCTTGGGAACCTTGCTGAAAAGTGCGCATCCTCCGATCGCCAGACTCATGGTGTAAAGAAAAATCAGTGATCCTTTCATTTCATCAAGAAGTTAAGCGTATAAGGTGTTTGTCCAATATTCCAAACAAATGTGTAGTACCCTTTCTTCAATTTAAGCGCGTCCAGATCTATAGAAAAATATCGGGTATCAGTAGTAGATTTAGATACTGGTGAATCAATAAATTTTCCAGAAATAACCTGTTGCATTTGAACCGAAGTTGCTTTTCCGTTTTCATTCGAAAGAGTGCATATAGTTGAAAAATCGCCTGAAGCTTTAGTAGAAACGTTTAATCGGTTTCCTTTTATTTCAAAAATAGAAGCATCATTAGAGATTCTTAGTGGAATATAGCTTTGCAGATTTACAACTGGTGCAGATTTAATAAACTTCCAAACTTCACTTTGCTGAACCTGTACGCCGTTGTAGAATAAAACTACCTGCCAGGCATACCAAACACTTTCTTCCAATTCATGGTCTACACTTGAATAATTCAATGAACTTGAAAGCAAATTCTGACGAATAAACACCGGAGTATTCTCAACCATTGCCTCTGTTTTCTTTTGGTCTTCTTCCATTTTTACAACTGCCAGCTGAACGTTCAAACGCGGATCATTCTGAACATTACTCAAAGTGGTTTGCCAGACAAAAACAGGTTCGTCCTCCTCAATGGTGTCTTTATCCATGGGAAGTGAAAGCATTAAGGGTGTTCCTGAATATTGACCGAAAGCAAGATGATTCAGTAGAACTAAACTGATTAACAACAATTTTCTCATGCTCGTTTATGTTTTAATGTTAAGATCATTTGTATAGTTCTGTAATAGGGTGAATAGGAAAAATCGACTTCCTCCAGCGAAGGCATGGTTATAGATGGTATTGATAGGGAGGATTGAAATATATTTGGCTTACCTAGAGAACCGAACAGAAAGTTGCGGCCTGCCCCTAGTCTGTAATTAGGCTGTGCAGACAACCCTTCTGTTCCAAAACGAATGGTTTTTTGCTGAGAATGTGAAAAGTAAGAGATCCCAAATAGCAAACTGATCAAGAAAATTCTCTTAATAAAGATAGTGAATTGTAAAGTGGTTGTTCTAAGTGAATTCATCAGGTTATCATAATGAAGCCGTAAAATTAATAGAATTTAACAAAGATTTACATTTCTCAACTAATTTAACAATTAGTTCATTTTCCATTAAATAAATTAAGCAAAAGTTGAATTTATATAAAGTTTAAAAATCAGCTATAGATACATTCCTATTAAAACAACCACATCTGCCCGCTTGTATCCGGAATCTCAAACAAATCAGTTCTTAGTTTCGGAAACGGAACGTTCGGAAGAAAGCGCTTTCGGGCAAGCTGCATCTGACGATGAATGTTGAGCGCGAAAATACCCTCACCTTTCATACGGGTTCCGAATCGGCTGTCGTTGAGATTTCCGCCATGCATATCACGCAGCTGATTCAATACTTTTTCCGTACGATCAGGATAATTTTTGGTTACCCAATCTGTGAAAATTTCTCCGTTCGGACCATTCAATCGTACAATTTGATGATGTATGCTTAATGCTCCCCGTTTTCCAACAGCTTCGGCAATAGAAAAAATTTCATCGTCGTTCAATGCGGGAATAATAGGAGCCATCATGACGTTTACCGGAATTCCATGTTGGGAAAGCAGTTCTATTGTTTCCAGTTTTCGTTTGCTGGCAGCCGTTCGGGGTTCCAGCTTCCGGCGTAACTCTTCTTTTAAAGTAGTTAAACTGATATTCACAGCTACCAACTCCAACCTGGCAAGTTCTTTCAGGAGATCAATGTCTCTGGTTATCAATGCATTTTTGGTAATGATTCCAACCGGATGCTTATACTTCAGCATGATCTCCAATAAACTCCTGGTTATCCCGTATTGGCGCTCACAGGGTTGATAGCAATCTGTATTCCCCGATAGCGTAATGGTTTGAACTTTCCAGGATTTCTTATTCAGCGCTTCTTCTAACAATTCAGGCGCATTTTTTTTAACGAGAATCACCCGTTCGAAATCGGTTCCGGCACTGTAACCCCAATACTCGTGTGTAGGACGGGCGTAGCAATACGTGCAGCCGTGTTCACAGCCCTGGTAAGGGTTCAGTGAATAATACATTCCAATATCCGGGCTTGTTAACTTGTTTACTATCGTTTTCGGGTAAACCTCTATGAATTTAGTTTTCACTTCCTGTTCTTCCGAAGGATCAATATCATCAAAGTCGTCGCCTTTTGCCTGTGAAAAGAATCGGTTATGCGGGTTTATCTGCGCACCACGGCCGTTTTTATATGGAAAATTGTCTGACATATTTTGAAAAGGAAAGAAGCCGATTCAAAGGTATGACAAATATTTAATTGTTTTTTGATTATTTTTTAAGCACCTTGCTAAAATATGGAATGGGAAGCTAAAATTCCTTTCTGGTTCAAGTCTCCTTTTATCGGTTATGAACTCCTTCTTTAAACTCCTCTATCATTTTCCTGTTGAAAGCTGGTAAATCCTGGGGAGAACGACTTGTGACCAATCCTTTATCAACTACAACTTCCTCATCTAACCAAATAGCTCCGGCATTTTGCAAATCAACTTTAACCGATTCAAAAGAAGTCATTTCACGACCAGCTACAACGCCTGCGCTGATCAACACTTGTGGTCCGTGACAAATAGAAGCGACCGGTTTTTTTGAGTCGAAAAAATCTTTAACGAAATCCAAAACTTTGTTTTCTTTTCTTAGTTTGTCCGGGTTGAGCACTCCACCAGGAATGAGCAGTCCGTCGTATTCAGAAGCCTTCACATCGTCAATAATGTTGTTCACAGTATATTCCTTCCCCCAATTGCCTTTTGACCAGGCTTTGATTGTCCCGGCTTTAAGACTTACAATTTCTGCTTTCCAGCCTTGTTTTTCAATAGCTTCTTTCGGTGAAAGCAATTCGCTTTCCTCAAACCCGTCAGCAGCCAAAATGGCGATTCTTTTCATGACTCTCTGTTTTAATGTTGAACTGCAAGTTAAACCAGAGTGATCAGCATACCAATTGTTTGGTGTTAAGATGTGGTAAAGGATGTTAAATGGTTCTTGTGTAGTTTGCAGTGAAATGTAAAAGAAAAAGAGTGATGGAGAGAATCCCTGCCTGACCGCGTCAAGCAGACAGGAAACCACCGATACAAGATTTTCAGACAATTCAGAAAAAAAAGCTCCAGAAAAATCTGAAGCTTTCAATGTTGTGGAGAAGAGTGGACTAAAACAGAACCGGCACGTTTGACGGTCGCTGTCATTCTCACCTTACTTTGCAACTCTTTCAATTGTCAGACCTTGGATTATGATACTGAATAAGACGCAAAAATAAGTTGCGCTCAAAAGAACATTCTTGGGTTCACTGGCTGGTAAGGATAGAACCAATGCCAGAGAAAGTCCGCCACGCAAACCGCCCCAACTGATTACTTTTGCTTCTTTGTTCGACAATTTCAGCAGTTTCGGGAAAACTAAATGCGGCAGATATACAATAGTGAATCGGGCAATCAACACAATAACTATCGAAATAATTCCTATAAGAATGTAGGTTGATTTAAAGTCTATTACAATGATTACCAGTGCAATTAAGATGAACAACACTGCATTTAGAATCACATCGAGCAATTCCCAGAATTTATGAACAAACTCTTGCGTTACATCACTCATCGCAATGCTTTTCCTGAAATTCCCAACCATTAGCCCCATTATCACCATCGATAAAGCTCCGGAAATGTGTATATAATTGCTAAATGAATAACCCGCCATTACAAAAGCGAGCGTTAACAGGATCTCTGTCTGATAATGGTCGATCGATTTTAAAAGTAAATACAAACTGTAGCCTAAAACAAGTCCCATTAATATTCCACCGAACGCTTCTTGCAAAAACAATAATCCAAATTCAGAAAAGCTGAAAGTTCCTGATTTTAAAGTCTCAAGCAAGGCAATAAACACTACAACCCCAACCCCGTCATTAAAGAGGCTTTCTCCCACAATCGTATCTTCTGTTTTTTTGGGGACATTAGCATTTTTCAGAATGCCCAATACTGCAATAGGATCTGTGGGTGAAATCAACGCACCGAAAATCAAGCAATAGATAAAATCAATGTGTAAATTAAAGAGCTGAGTTAAGCAAAAAAACAAAAACGCAATAATTATCGTTGAAAGCAAAACACCACCTAACGCAAATGTCGCAATAGGTTTTAATTGTTGTTTCAGACTCGCCCAATTCGTATGTACCGCTCCGGCAAAAAGCAAAAATCCCAGTAGAATGTCAATGACTATTTTGTCAATATTTGCGGACTCTATGTAAGATTTTATCTCATCAACAGGTAAGTTCAACCACAGTTTGGAGCTGATAACGAACAAAGATAGCACTGTCGATAAAACAAAAAGCCCGATTACGAACGGCAATTTAAGAAAGCGTTGATTCACATAAGCAAATGCTGCGGATAAGCCGATAATAATTGTAAGAGCAAGATATAAGTTCATTCAATTGTTTTATTATTTCGGAATTGCGTCTTAGAACCTTTAAGGATTCATTCAGTCATTTAACATATTCCTCATTCAACCTTATCCATCGTTGCAAAGGAATTTTAGCATGGATTGAATAGCAAATATCTGCTTTAATCGGGAGTTATCATAATATCTTGTGGGAGAAGAGCGGACTAACATCGAACCGGTAGCATTTTTTGCCATACCCCGTTGTAGCACGTTTTTTCCTACTTCAACACACATTTCTCTCGATTTTGAAGTAAGTCAAAGTGATGACTAATCCCCAGAATTTGGTCTTGATCCTTGATCCGTCTTGATCCCGTTTTTCAAGATAGTCCACTCCGTCAAAAACCATTGAAAACGAAAAAACCCTCAACAGCTTTGCTGTCAAGGGTTTCTTTTCGTGGTGATGGAGGGAATCGAACCCCCGACACAAGGATTTTCAGTCCTTTGCTCTACCAACTGAGCTACATCACCGCTTCTCAATTGCGAGGGCAAAGATAGTAATAGAATTCAATCTGCCAAAAAAAAGGTCAACATTTTAGTTGCTTGCGTATCTTTGTACTTCATGATGAAAGAGGATAACGTGGTGAACAGAATAACTTTAGACGCCGGAAATACGCGAATAAAATGTGGTTTATGGAACAATGATTCACTGCAATCAGTCGTTGCTTTTAGCACTGTGGAAGATCCTGAGCTTCGAAAACTGGCTTCGGAGCACGTCCAAACTCCATGTATTATATCGTCTGTTTTGTCATACGAAGAAACGTCTGCATTACACCGGCTTTTTCCGGGAGCAGTTTTGTTCACACACCAAACACCAATTCCTCTAAAGAATAATTACAGGCAGCCGGAAACGCTCGGGATCGATCGCCTGGCAAACGCAATAGGAGCTTTCCATACCGCAAAAAAAGCCGCGCTCGTTATTGACCTTGGAACCTGTCTGAAAATTGATCTGGTGGATAAAAATGGTATTTACCAGGGTGGATCAATCAGTCCGGGATTGAATATGCGCTTGAAAGCCCTGCATGAGTTTACTGGTCGTTTGCCCTTACTGGAACCGCATAAAATAAATCTTTTAGGCGGACAAACAACCGAGGAATCCTGTCTTTCCGGAGTGTTAAATGGAATGACTTATGAAATAGAAGGCTTTTATTTACGTTACAGTCAATTATACCCGGAATTAACAATTTTTCTAACTGGCGGGGATGTTTCATACTTTGATTTAGACTTTAAAAACCCCATCTTTGCCAACGAAAATTTAACTCATTTGGGGTTATTACAACACTTCAACATACCCATGCATAAATATCTTCTTGTTGTTTTTCTTACATCCACAACGCTTTCCTTCGGTCAATCCTATTCTACAAATCCTTACAGCTCTTCCGGTCTTGGTGAAGAAGGAAGCTTAGGAGAAGCGGCGTTTGCAGCAGTTGGCGGAATAAAAAGTGTCATGGTTGATTCAAACCTCGTGAATTTTTACAATCCGAGCAGTTATGCATTTCTTGCGAAAGGCCAGCCGCTCATGAGTGTTAATATTGCCGGACGAATAAGCAAATTATCGCAGGGAAATATGAGCCAGACAAATGGCATCGGAAACCTCTCTCATATAGCACTTGCCTTTCCTATCGGGAAAAATTTTGGTTTTGCTTTCGGAATTACCCCTTTCAGCAGAAAGGGGTACAGCCTTACAACCAGTTCTTATGTTTACGACGATTCTGTTCGGTACCAATACCGTGGAGTTGGAACTACTCAGCGCGTTTTCACCGGATTATCCTATAAACTGATTAATACCCAACGCACTCAATTCGCTGTAGGAGGTAATCTATCATACATTTTCGGAACTGTTGGCAACGAGCGTTACTCGGCGTTTGAAGGTGTTTCTACTGCCGGATTAGATGAAACAGTACTAAGAATGAAAAGCATTTATTACGATTTCGGAACACATGCCAGAATTTATGTGGATTCAATGAAGCAGCATCAACTCATCCTGGGCCTGAATTTTGTTCCGGCTCAAACACTTACCGCAACACAGGATTACGCGTTGTATACCACAATCGGCTCTACCTTTAACCGCGACTCCATCTCTGACACAATAGTTTACAACATTGATCAGAAAGGAAGCATCTCGTATCCTTCTACTTTCACCTTGGGTGGTGGATACAACTTTGTACCGAACAATGCCGACGGACATTTAAAATATGTTTATCAATTAGGTATTTACGCTGAGTTCAGCCGCACAACCTGGTCAACATACAGAGAGAATTTTTCAGACCATACAAACCCTTCATATAAAGATGCAACACGTTTGAGCCTCGGCTTAACGTACAAGCCTTCTATCTACAATACATCGAAAGCAACCGGTGGCGGAACTTTCCTCAATAAGATCCAATATAAAGCCGGATATTATACTCAGTCTTTTGGTGTACAAACCGCTGCCGGACAACTCACAGAAAGTGCCGTATCAATTGGTTTCGGAATCCCGATGGGGATTACAGGCAGTAATTCTGCAGTAAACATCAGCGTTGCAGGTGGAAACAGAACTGACGGATCCGATACGGGAATAAATGAGAAGTTCATGAATATCAGTGTTGGAATTGTATTGGCGCCTTCAAAGAACGATCGTTGGTTCAGAAAGTTCAAACTCGATTAATAATGAGAAGAACGCAACACGTTATACTTTATAGTCTTTGTGCTTTAGCATGCGTGGTTGCTTCATGTGTTAACGACATTGAGAAGATCAAACAGGTTACTTTCGATGCAAAAGACCCGGACGAAAAAACGAAAGAGCTTTTCTTAACGTATAGTGATTCGGGAATGACCAAGATTCGCCTGTATGCACCAATCGGTGAGTCATTCAACGATAAAAACGGAAAGAAAGTAAAGTTCAATGAAGGAGTAAAGATTGAGTTTTATAAATCAACCGGAAAACTGGGAAGTATTCTAACCGCTCAATACGGTGAAATCAACGAAACCGAAGGAACCATGCTTGTGAGAGATTCTGTCCGGATGTACAATACCGACAAAGATCAGCACATGGAAACCGAAGTACTTTACTGGAATAGAATGGATAGCACTATTTTTACAGATAAAATGGTCACAGTAAAAACACCGAAAATGCTTTTTTTCGGGAAAGGACTAAAAGCCAAACAAGACTTTTCTTCCTATGAGTTTTTAGAACCGCAGGGAAGATTTAAAATTGACAAATAGATATGAAAAAGTATAATCGTTTTATGGAGTTGTTTTGGTTATCGATCACGGTAGCCATTATTCTTGTTGTCACTTTTATGGGAATAAAAGAAGGATTCGACACATGGTATATCAATTACGTATTTGCTGCTATGTCCGGCGGAACATTCTTCATGAGAAGGTATATGCGCCGAAGAATGGAAAAACACGAAGCCTTTCTTCAACAGCAAAACAATACCGGTAAGTAACCAATAAAGTGAACGCCTCTTATTGGTGTAATCATGTATAAACTCAAACTGCTGCTGGTCCTTTTCTTTCTCTCTGGCGTGAATCTGATTCATGCTCAGCGGAAAATCAGCGGACTTGTAACAGATGAGAACAACATCCCAATTCCTTTTGTCCAGGTTTATGTAAAAAATAACAGCGAGCTCAGAACCGAAACCGATGCGTTGGGAAAATACACCTTACAACTTTACGAAGGCGAATATTTCCTGGTTTTCAGAGCTGTTGGTTACGAAGAGCGTGAAGCTTATGTGACTATTCAAAACAAAGAAACAACCCGCGACATTCAGCTCTTTGAAGAAGGAATGAATGCCATTGAGGATGTTGAGATCAATTCAAAGAAATCAAACGTAGGTAGAAACATGATGCTCAAAGTGGTCGAAAAACGCGATCAAATAAGCCAATGGTCCTACCCGCACTCTACCGAAGTTTACATTAAGGCTACGGAAGAGATTGAACGGAAAGTCAGCGAAAAAAGTAAAGAAAACGAACCATCCAAAACACCTGAAGATCCGTTCGAAGCAGAAAAAAAGAAAATGCAGGAACTGGCAGGCAACATGAACCTGGCCGAAATTCAACTCACACGATATTACAGTCCGCCAAACAAAGTGAAGGAAATAAGAGATGCTTATACCTTGCATGGCAGCGACAGACAACTTTACTACACAACAACCGTAAAAGCAAACTTCAACTTTTTCGAAAACCTGCTTCACCTGGATGATCTGCACGAAACTCCAGTTAGCTCACCCATCTCCGGACCAGGAATTGTTTCCTACAAATACCGCCTGGAGGAACAATACATGGAGAACGGATACAAGATTAACAAGATCAAGATCAGCCCCCGATCGAGTTCCACTTCTACTCTTGAAGGCTATATTTATGTAATAGATTCGCTTTGGCTGGTTCAGAAGATTGATCTCACCATGGAAAAAGGAAACCTGAAAGCATACGATTATTTCCAAATTCTTCAAACATACGATCACCCGGGCGATACGATGTGCGTTCTGACAGAACAAACACTGATCTACGGGAATAAATTCAAGGATGAGAAATCAAATTGCAGAACGTATGCGAAGTTCGAAAAAACCGACTTCAATCCTGTTTACGCCAAAAAATTCTTTAATAGTGAAGTTGCTGTAACCGAACAGGAAGCTTATGAAAAAGATTCACTTTTCTGGAAAGACCAGCGCGCGGTAGAACTTACCCTTGAAGAAAAACGATTTATCATTGTTCGCGATAGTATTCACGATGCGCTGAACAGAAAAGAATACCTCGATTCCGTTGACGCAGTTTTCAATAAGATAACCGTTTGGAAAGTCCTTTGGTTCGGTGTAGATAAACGTAACCGCGAACAAAAAACCCAATGGAATATCAATTCCCTGGCAGCCATGATTCGTCCGTTATATCCTGCCGGACCGCGCATTGCTCCCGGATTTGGCTATTATAAAAAATGGAAAGACCAAAGAACTATTGACAGTTATACCGAAATTTCCATTGGTTTGCTCAACGGTGACCCGAAAGGCTCCACCTGGGCCAGATATGTTTACGATCCTTTTCACTTAGGTCGTGTCGGTGCGCAATTCTCCAATGAATTCGATGCCATTGTACCAAACGATGCGATCACCCAGGTTTATAAACGAAGCAACTTTATTGAAAAAACCAGTTTGCGCCTCATGCACAACTATGAATATTTCAATGGCTTCTATATCAACCTTGAAATGGAATTTGCCGAGCGGCGTTCCTTGTCCAAATACAAAAACGTTTCGGCGTTCGACAGTTTAATCCCGAACGATGCTTTTACGGAATTCCAGGGATACCAGGCGCTTTTGGGAGAAATCACATTCAGCTATACTCCGTACCAAAAATACATGCGCGAACCCAACCGAAAAGTGGTTTTAGGCTCTAAATGGCCAACGGTTTATGCCTATTATCAACGCGGAATCCCAACAATCTTTGGTTCAGATGTCGACCACGAATACGGTGTGATAGGAATGCAGCAAAGCTTGCAGCTAGGAACTATCGGAACAAGCAATTATCATATTCGGGCGGGTAAATTCCTCAGTTCCAAAAACCTCAAGGACGCCGATTTCAAATACCAGCGACGAAGCACACCGCTTTGGTTCCAAAATCCGCTCTACGGATATCAGAACCAGGACAGCTCCCTCCCATCCAAAGAATATTACCTGGAAGCACACTTTGTTCATCACGACAACGGTGCAATCATCAACAAGCTTCCGTTCATGAAGAAAACCGGAATCGGGCTTGTGTTCGGAGGAAGTGCTTTATATGTTTCAGAATACCGTTACCAGTACTACGAAGTTTTCGGAGGTCTGGAACGCAGTTTCAAATTCTCTAAACGCCGCCTGAGAATCGGAATTTACGGTGTCGCCTCCGACGGCAATAAGATCGGTCCCAAATTTACCTACAAATTCTCCTTCGCCGTTTTGGATGACAGGAATATGAAGTGGAATTTCTAAACCACACAACAATCACCATTGTTCGAACGAACACCTTCCGGAAACATTCTTTCAATTTCAGCTTTCTGAATTTTAACATTCTGCGGTAAACCGCAAAAAAGAAATGTGGTTTACCGCAGTAAAATATGTGGTAAATACGGTTGACTGGCAACAAGTTAATTCGGAATATTACCTAGAGAACAAATAACGATTTTCACTGTTGACGTTAAGCGTAAATAGTTTACGTACACCTACGGTAACTTTGAGTTATTAAATAACTCTATTCACTAAAAATTCACTGCGTATGATTAAATAATCCAACCTTTTTGAAGACAGCTCGTCTACGGGATGCAGACGGTTTAATAGTTCTGATTAAATTCGAACTAAAACAATTAAAAGTCAGCATAGCTGATTAACATTTAAAAACAACTTTTGAATCATACTTTGTAATTTACAAACTTCATATTTAGCTATTCATTTTTCTAAAACAGTACTTTAATTTATATATGAAACTCCTTGTATTCGTATTCTTATTAGCAGTCAGGTTTGATGCATGTTCGCAAAACCAGATTTATGCAACGGTTTCCGGGGGAGATTTGTATTCCATTGACGTACAAAATTGTAATAGGCATCTCATTGGAGCTACAGGTCAAGCATTTGGAGATATCGCGTTTACACCAAACGGTCAATTGTGGGGTATTGCGGGAGGTCAATTGTATAATATTGATACAATAACCGCAAACACCACATTGATAGGAAATACAGGAATAAGCGGAATTTCTCTTGTCGGATTAAACGATACAACTCTTTTGATCGAATTTGGAATGAATCTTTATGCTATCAATACCAGCAATGCTAGTTCAAGTTTAATTGGATCGATTGGTTATGCCGCGACTGGAGACTTAGTGTTTTACAATAATATTCTATATATGATAACTCCGTTCGTAAGAATAGATTTGAATACTTCATATACCAGCATTGTAGATGTTACACCAATAAACTTATCACTTCCAGCGTGTGAAGGAGCAGCAATTTATGATGATGATTACGCAACTATAATCGGTTTCAATGGACCAAATCTGATTAAAATTTGTCAGATTGATGGAACTTATGAGATGATATGTCCGGATCTAAATCTAGGAGGAACACCTGGTGCAGCATCGCTATACAGAAAGAAGGGAGATAATAATTCAGTAAACGTTTTCACTCCAAACAATGATGGGGTCAATGATTTTTTTCAGCCAATTGGGGACTTAAATCATTTGAAAAATCTCACAATTTTGAATCGATGGGGAAATGAAGTTCGGAATTTATCTTATCCATTTATCTGGGACGGTACTTCGAAAAAAGGAGGCGATCAGGAAGATGGAGTTTATTTCTATGTATTAGAAGAAAGTGAAGGCTGTAATAACACAATTCAAAAACAAGGTATGATTCATTTATTCAGATGAATCATGAAAAAAAACAAAACTAATAGTCATTAGCATACTGCTTCAAAGTAGCGTGCTATACAGACAATGGAATACCGTGCCCAACCAATGAGCCCGGGGCAGGAATAATTTCCATTTTTACCTCACCCCTTTATTCGAACGGAACAGAAATCGTTATGGGGCTTTCAGGAAACATTGCCGGAAGAAACAACCGGTTCGAAATGTAGGGAAATTACAGTGGATTATTCTTTAATACCTATACCGGAACAGGGGTTCATAAATTCGCTCAGCGCGGAAGAGTTTTCAGTTTCTGAATTTTAACATTTCGCGGTAAACCGCAAAAAAGAAATGTGGTTTACCGCAGTAAAATATGTGGTAAATACGGTTGACTCGCAATAAGTTAATTCGGAATATTACACAGAGATCACTGTCGAAGTTAATCGTAAATAATTTACGGATACCAATGGTAATTTTGAGTTATTAAATAACTCTATTCACTAAAAACACATCGCTATGAAAACATAAATCCAACTATTATCCCTCTTTTGTATCTTTGGATAGGATAACAAAGGAAGTCATACAACGACTTTGAAAGTGTAGCCCAATTTCTTCGGCTTGAAAGAAGAATACAACAGATTAAACAACTTATCAATTGCTGAACTTATTACTACATATCAAAACGTTCAGTCTCAGCCAAAAGCTGAGGATAAAACCTGTTTTTTATATTGTAATTCTATTTAACCTACTGATTACTTCACTTCCAGCGCAAGAGAACCTTGTACCGAATGGAAGTTTTGAAGATATTGTGCATTGTCCTATCGGAACAAACGACCCCGGAGCTGTTAGCCTCTGGTATAACCCAACAATGGCGAGCCCTGACTATTATAACTCGTGTGCCAACAATGGAGGTGGTGTTCCGTGGAATGACTGGGGTTATCAGTATGCACAAGATGGTGAGGCATATGCTGGTTTAGGAACATCCTATATACTTAATAATTATCGGGAGTACCTTCAGATTAAACTGAGTCACCGATTGGAAGCGGATAGAGCATACTGTTGGAGCTTCTGGATATCCCTTTTAGACAGTATAGATTTTGCTTCCAACAATATCGGCATAGGTTTATCTACCAATACTGTTACTGACTTTTCATCACAATCATTATTGCCAATTAATGCAGTAGGCCATGACTCAGAAATAAACCTAGATAGAAATAACTGGAAAAAGGTTTCGGGTGTTCTCACAGCTATCGGTGATGAAGAGTATCTGACCATAGGTAATTTTTTCAATGATCAAAACACAAGTTATTTGCAAGTCGCTACCAACTCAATAGGGGGGCCGGCAGCATATTACTTTATTGACAATGTATTTCTTGGAAACTGTGGAACTGAGATAACTGTTCCCAATATTATTACCCCGAACCAGGATGGCATAAATGATTTCTTCTCAATTCAAACTTCAGGAGCGGCGGACATTCATGTTCAAATACAAAATCGTTGGGGAAATATTGTTTATAAAGGTGATGAAAACACGTTGTGGGACGGGAAATATCAGGGTATTGAGTGTACAGAAGGAGTATATTTTTATGTTATCACTTACAATAATGCTCAGTTAGATAAAATGGAAACAAAAACAGGTTGTATTCAATTGATAAGATAAAATCTTATCATAATGAAAATTCTAAATAAATACTTGCTCATAGCATGTTTAATATCGAATCAATCGTACACACAAAGTACTACAACTCTAAATCTTCAAGATGCGCTACAGACTAGGTTTATTGGATATACAAATAACTTTCCTCTAAACATTTACACCAACAATCGCCACCGTGCATATTTCTCTACAAATGAATCCATCAACTGGGGATTAAATGGTCAGGGGGACGGTTTGGTCATTCGTAATGCACAGCCTACCAGTGAGCCCGGGGCTGGAATAATTTCCATTTTTACCTCACCCCTTTATTCGAACGGAACAGAAATCGTTATGGGGCTTTCAGGGAACATCGCCGGCAGAAACAACCGCTTCGAAATGTGGGGAAATTACAGTGGATTGTTCTTTAATACCTACACCGGAACAGGGGTTCACAAATTCGCTCAGCGTGGTACCGTTTTCGGGCTTTTAGGAACAAACAATTTCTGGATCCTGGGAGAACAAACGGATGTATCTGGCGGTACCGGTTTAGCCGGGGCAAGAAGACTGCATGTGTTTGACAGAAACGAACAGCTTCGGTTATCATATGGCGGTGCTGATT
>CAMLIF010000100.1 GCA_946479985.1 uncultured Flavobacteriales bacterium | reverse complement strand
GTTAATGACAAGTGCAACTTGTGATTCTGGCGGTGACGGTGTTCCGTACCTGGACGAAGTAAGTAACGGAACAGATCCGAATAGCGGCGACACAGATGGTGACGGAGTAACGGATGGAGAAGAAATCTATGGAACCGATGATCCGGGAACACCCTATGTTCCAACAGGAACTTCCGATCCGTTAGATCCTTGTGATCCTCTTCCTGATGCAGCTGCTTGTATTGATGGAGTAGAGGTTCCGAACGGATTCTCACCGAACAATGACGGAATGAATGATCTTTTTGTCATCGAAGGATTGGATGAATATCCGGATCATTCTATTAAGATCTTCAATCAATGGGGAGGAATAGTCTTTGAAGCAGCGCCATACAAAAACGATTGGGACGGAACGCAGCAAACCGGCGCTTCCATAGGAGATGAGTTGACAGAGTCGACATACTTCTACCTACTCGATCTTGGGAATGGCGACAAAGTACTTAAAGGTTACATCTACTTAACACGTTAATCATGAAAAGAATTCTAATCATAGCAATAAGTTCACTAGTGGGTGTAAGTGTTTATGCCCAACAAGAACAAATGTTCACACATTATATGTACAACACGCTTTCTGTCAATCCGGCGTATGCCGGAAGCAGAGAAGCTTTAACTGTTACAGCGCTCGGGCGATTCCAGTGGGTTGGATTTAACGGGGCACCAATTTCGCAAAATCTCACGCTTCACACGCCAATCGCTTCGCAGAATATTGGTTTGGGAATGAGTGTTTTGAATCAGAAGATTGGTCCAACTAATACAACGTCTCTCTTTGCAGATTTTGCATATAGGATGCGAGTTTCAAAAACCGCGCGTTTGTGTTTCGGGTTGAAAGCCGGATTCAATAGCTTTTCTGCAAATCTGAATGAGCTCAATTTGGAGAATCAAAATGATGCTGCTTTCGGACAGAACTTACGCAGTAAAATGCTACCGAATATCGGTGGTGGCTTGTATTTTCAAAGCACTAATTTTTACGCAGGTATTTCCTCTCCCGGATTTCTGCAAAACAAGTTTTTTGGTTCTGATACGGCAATCTATGCAAATACTTCCGGGCAAAGACGTCACTACTATTTCATCACCGGCGGCGTGATCGGGATTAACCCGGCATTAAAATTTAAGCCAACTGCCTTATTGAAAATGGTCGAGAAATCGACATGGCAGCTAGACTTAACTGCTTCGTTGCTCATGAACGATATGTTCAGTATCGGAGCAATGTACAGAACCGGAGATGGATTTGGAGCATTGGTCGGAGTGAACATTAATCAGCAATTTATGGTTGGTTATTCGTTCGACTGGTCAACTGGTGTTCGAACAGGAACATACAATTCAGGAAGCCATGAGCTGATGCTTCGGTATGATTTCATTTTCAACAAGGAAGCTAAGATTAAATCACCAAGATATTTCTGACCCCATGAGAAAGATAACTACGATAATAGCACTTGTATTGTTAACCAATGCGGGTTTTACACAGGAAAAAGCAGAGTCAAGAGGACTAAAAGAATTTGAAAATTACGATTACTATGCTGCAATCGATAATTTGGAAACCGTTCAGCAGAAAAACACGGATGTGCTTCGGAAATTGGCTGAAGGATACAACCACATTGCTGATTATGCGAAAGCAGAAGTTTACTACAGCCAGTTAGTAGCGAGAACAGACCGTATTCCGGCCGATCATTTGAACTATGCACGAATACTGATGAAAAATCAGAAATACCAGTTGGCGGAAGATCAAATCAAGCAGTTTGCAAAATTAAACCCTGGTAACGAAGAAATGGCGCGCTGGGAATTGTTAACCGAGTCACTTGCTGAATATTCTCAAAAAGGAGCTGCGGTAAAAGTGTCGAACCTTGATATCAATTCCGAACATGAAGATTTTTCACCGGTTGTTCTGAACAGTAAAATGTACTTCGCTTCATCGAGAACAGAAAAAATAACGGTTAAAAGACACTGGTCCGGAAATCGTTTACCGTTTCTCGATATTTATACGGCGGATGTTTCCGGAAGTCAGCTGAACGGATTGTCACCGATTAATTCAAAGGAAATCAACAAAAAATACAACGAAGGCCCAATTGCGTTTTCCCCGAATGGAAACGAAGCTTATATTACCGTGAATAATTACAATGCGGTTTCAGCTTCCGGAGTTCGTTTATTGAGTTTGTACATTGTGCGAAAAACCGGTGATACCTGGTCGACACCTGAGCCGTTGGCATTTAACAGCATGGATTACAGCGTTGGGCATGCCTGCGTTGCTCCGGATGGAATGACTATTTATTTCGCATCCGATATGCCGGGTGGAAAAGGCGGTGTGGATATTTACCGTTCAAGAATGGTTGGTGGAACCTGGACTTCTCCCGAAAATGTAGAAGAAGTAAATTCATGGGGCGACGATATGTTTCCTTACGTTCATGAAAGCGGATTGTTCTTTTACTCATCCAATGGTCAGCCCGGATACGGTGGTTTAGATGTTTTTGTCGGGAAAATGGAAGGAACACAGATTAAACAGCTTCGAAATGTGGGAGCGCCGTTCAATTCTTCTTATGACGATTTCTCAGTTTGGCTAGATCCGCAAGGAATTAACGGGTTCTTTGCATCGAACAGAACAGGAGGAAAAGGAAACGATGATTTGTACTCTGTGCAGCTAGACAAGCCGTTTTCTTTCGGCAGAAGCCTGGAAATTCTTGTTTTGGATGAAAAGAAAAACCCATTGCCAAATGCAAACATCGAATTGAAAAATGCTTCGGGAGAAGTTATATTGACTGGAGTTTCCGATGCTAACGGGAAAGTGAAAACAACACTCGACAAAGAAGGAGCCTATTCAATCAGCGGAAAAAAAGAGAATTATTTTCCTGGTGACGCTGCTTTCTCTGTTAAGGAAAACGATGGTGATGAGCTGACTCAGCAAATTGTTATTGAAAAAGACCCGGGCTTACAATTGTATGCAAAGATTACCGATAAAAAATCGGGCACTCCGGTCGACAGCGTGAAAATAACCCTGGTGAATAATTTCACCGGAGTTTCTGAAACGTTCAGTACCAGCTCAGCGGGAGAAATCCTGACCGGAATCTACGATCGAAAAGTTGGAGATCGAATCAGCTATAACATCAAACTGGAGAAACAGGGTTATATAACGAAAGAAATAACCTATAATAAACAGCTGGATAAGCCAGGAGTTTATGATGCTTCGAAAGACCTGAATTTGTCGCTGGAAAAAATGGATATCGGAATGGACTTAGCAAAAGCAATCGATTTGAAACCAATTTACTTCGATCTCGGAAAGTTTGACATTCGTCCGGATGCGGCTGTAGAACTCGATAAGATTGTCAAAGTAATGAACGACTATCCAACCATGATAGTAGAACTGGGAGCTCATACAGATTGCAGGGGAAGTGCACCGAAAAACCTTGAATTGTCTGATAAACGCGCAGTTGCTTCAGCAGATTATATCAAAGCACGAATCAACAATCCGGCGCGTATTTCAGGTAAAGGATACGGTGAAACCAAAATATTGAACGGGTGTACCTGTGAAGGAAAGAAAAATCCGAAATACACAGAAGCGCAGCATGCAGCAAACAGAAGAACCGAGTTTTTGGTTGTAAAAATATAGTAGTAGTAAGTGGTTAGTGGAGAAGCAGCTCGGGCATTTATGGTTGAGCTGCTTTTTTGTTTTGCTAACTGATAGTTTAGGTTCGAATTACAAGTTCAGAAAAAAATCGTCAGGGCTTTGGACCGGAATTTCGCTTTCTTTGAAATCTTTCACGTTACGAGTAATAATGTAATCCATTTTTTTTATCGTGGATGCACATAAAATTTGAATCGAATCTTCGAAATCCCGATGTTTGGAACGCAGACCTTTTTTAATGATGTCTTCATCAACGGGAATAATAGTTATTAGATCGAGAAGATTATATAAGACCTCCCGAAGCGATTTCTCATCAAGATATTTCTTTAATAAATAATGAGTAGTTGCAATAGAATGTGAAGATGTGAAAAGTGTTAATTTCTGTTCTTCTGATAGTTTGAATAGTTCTATAGCATATTTGCTGAAAGGTTTCCTATCGGCAATTAAGTCCACAATGATATTTGTGTCGAGAAATACTTTTTTCATAAGTGTTTTTTCTCAAGTTCAGATCGTAACTCAGCTTTTTCATCGAAATCTTCGGGAAGCGTAACTGCACCAACAATTTTTTTCAGCTTTGGAGAAAGTTCACGATCACTATTGTCACGAGTAATTGTTTCCAAATAATTCTCAATTATCTCTGACAAGCTTCTACCAGTGCTTTTCGCGTATGATTTGGCTTTTTCAATTATTGACTTTTCCACAGTCAATGTCAACTTTGTTGTCATGATACGTGCTTTTTTATCAAAGATACGTATTAGTGTTGTTGCTTCCAAATAATTTTAAAAATGAAATCTCTTGTTTCTCACTTCCGAATCTTCCGAAAAGTCAAGTTTACTCTCGGAGTTTTCACTTTCGTAGTAGGTGGCAGACGATGAAGCCAGAAATCCTGGGTTTCTTTTTCCATGGTGAGCAAACTCCCGTTTTCCAGGAACACCTCTTTCTTTTCACCGCTTATTTTATGTTTGAACGTAAATTTCCGTTCGGCCCCAAAACTGAATGAGGCAATGGTTCCGTGTTTTTCAAGATCTTTTTCGGCGTCGCTGTGCCAGGCCATTCCCTCAGAACCGTCATGGTACAAGTTTAACAAACACGAATTGTAGGTTTCTCCGGTTAGTTCTTCCGCTTTTTGTTTCAATTCCAAAAGAACAGCATTCCATTTTAGTGCTGTGCGTGTTACGCCCGAATAAGTGTAATTGTAACTTTCGTCGGCGTACCAGGCAATTTTACGTTTGGTGACAATACGTTTTCCGAAGATCACAGCTTCATCATTTTTCCATTCTACGGTTTCCATGAGCTGCTTGAAAAACTTTTCAATTTCATTTGCTGAGAAAACTATTCCGAAATAGTGCACTGTTCCATCCTTTGGAAGAAGGTTTATCGGTTCGCTGAATGGAAAAAGAGAATTCATTTTTCTGCTTCAAGATTACATTGTTCGTAAGCGAGAATGACACGTTTCCTGGTTTCGCCCCACATATAACCGCCCAATTCGCCGGTTTGCCGGATTACCCGGTGGCAGGGAATTAAAAATGCAACAGGATTACTGCCAATAGCCGTTCCAACTGCGCGCGAAGCTGAAGGCTGTTCAATTTGTTTCGCGAGATCTCCGTATGTGCTTAAATCTCCATACGGGATTTTTAGTAATGCCGACCAAACTTTCAACTGGAAATCGGTTCCTTTCAGGTGGAGTTTCAGTTCTTCAGGGTTATCGCCTTTTTCCAGGAACAGATTCACTGCTTTCTCATGCTGTTTATTTGATTCTTCCCTGAAATGAGCATTTGGGAACTTCGATCTTAAATATTCCATAGCCTCTTCTTCCGATTCATGAAACATCAAATGACAAATTCCTTTTTCCGTTGACGCGGCCAGAACAGAACCGAATGGGGTATCGGAAAACGAATAAGAAATAGTGAGATTTCGACCGCCGTTTTGGTATTCTGCCGGCGACATTCCTTCAATTTTTATGAACAGATCATGCAAACGGCTGGTACTGGAAAGTCCAGAATGAAACGTAGTATCGAAAAGAGATTGCTGTTTGTTGAGCAGGCTTTTCGCGTAATTGAGTGTTGTGAATTGCAGAAAATTCTTCGGACTCGTTCCAGCGAATTCAGTGAACAAACGCTGAAAATGAAAAGGGCTCAAATGAACGCTTTCAGCAATTTCATCGAGACTAGGCTGCTTTTTGAAGTTTTCCCGGATGAAATTCAGTGCTTCAGCAATTTTGTCGTAATGATATGTATTGTTCGAATCCATTTGTTTTTTCTACAAAGATCAGTTACGAAGTTCGAAAGAAAAATCCGATTCTTGCTGATTTAATCAGTTCAAATCCTCCTCCAGAATCGCATAAAAATAGTTGTCCATCCACCCGCTTTTAAGTGGCAGTTTCTTTCTTTTTCGCCCTTCTCTTGTCATACCGGCTTTTTCCAGAACCCGGATGGATCCAATATTTTCAACAGCACATCCGGCTTCAATCCTGTGAAGTTTTAGATCGTTAAATCCGAAGGAAAGGAGCTTTTTCAGTGCTTCAGTGGCATAGCCATTTCCCCAAAAGTCTTTGTGGAGTTTGTACCAAACCTCGGCTGTGTGATAGTTTGATTTCCCCATTTTCATTCCCATCAGTCCAGCGAATTGCCCGGAATTTTTCAGGTAAATACTGAAAACATAGGCTGGTCGCGGTTCAATCTGCTGATTTGCGAGCCAGTCGGTCATGATTTTTTCCGTTACACCAATATTCTCCGGAATTCCAAGCGTATTGAATTCGTCGGTTTCGGGTAAAGCATGAAGCTCGTGAACGAATTGAAGCTCATTCCGGGTTATTTCCTGAAGTTGGAGTCGGGATGTTTGTAGCATGTTCTATATAAATAGATACGGTCAATTCTCCAATGAAATCGTGTTAAACGAAGTAAGCAACATCAAAAGCGTTTTCTGATTCATTTGATGAATGCCATCGGAAAGGGTAATTCCATCGATATTTGTATAGAATGACAAATCTCCGATTTTCTTTTTAGCGTAGCCCGAATGAGTTGTTTGAAAACCTTCTTTCACACTTAGGTCTAATCCGGTATAGTAGGCCATGTTTTCCTCATCGATTAGCCATTTCAAGTCTTTTCGGTCGTCAGAATCTTCGAGCATTTTTCGTTGTTCTGCCATGTCGAGATTCTGGTATTCATTTTCAAGCTGGAAAGAATGAATTACAATATCGCCCTCTATAAAAATGGTTACGCCTTCAGAGTGGGAGTATATTTTAAGTGAATCAGGAAGCTTAAAGGTCAATCCTTCTTTTACCTGATCAAGACTGTGAGTTGTCCATCCGGTTGTATCGAGAAGTTGAACAGATTCTTCCTCAGTTTTCGCAGTTCCTGTTTTGGTAAGATTCAGATTACATGATGAGCAGATTCCGGTAAGTCCAATAGTAGTAATGGCAAAATAGAGTAAGTAGGTTTTCATCGATTCTTAATTTATTAATATTTTGAGTGTTGAAGATAGAAAGTTTATTTGTTGTATGGAAAATCGTCGGTTCGAAATATCAGATTACGACTCTCAATTTCATCCTATCAGGAATTAATGAATTCGAGAAAAGAAATAAACAGAGAAAATTGCAACCGGAATAGAGGTTGCAAATATGTAAATGATTACAGACCAGCGATTTGGCTCCGACGTCTTCGTGTAATCCGGTCTTGAGGCAATAATGCGTTCCCGTATGAAAGTTGTCATTTCCGCTTCGGCAGTGAAACCAAAACCACGGGACTGTTTAGAAAGCAGAATTAGGATCTTATGCGTTTTACCGGTGTCAACGTCAAAATATTTTAAGGAAATCATGGGCGGATTAATCATAGCAAATTGACTGATCCATTCGATGTCTTTGTAATCGACAATTTTCTTGCCCTTGCGTGTTTTGATTGCCAGAGATTCTTCGTTTGCCTCCACGTTTCGCAGTCTGATCATCATCAGGATCAACCAAACGGAAGTGAAACAGACCATTAATAAAGCTCCTCTCGACCAATTGTAAGAAAATTGATCGCCTTTATTCCAGTTTGAAATAATACCTGCCGAAAATATCCCAACCCAAAGAGGAAAGAAGAGGTATTTGAAGATAAACGTTTGAGCGGAACTTTTGTGCATTTTGGTTGAAGTTAGATTTAATGCGTAACCGCTTTCAGTCCGATAATAGAACCAATAAGCGTTGTTATAAAGAACATGCGCCAAAAAGTTGCAGGATCTTTGAAAACAAAAATACCAACTAAAACGGTTCCAATCGCTCCAATTCCTGTCCAAACCGCGTAGGCAGTTCCGATGGGTAAAGTCTGCGTTGCTTTCACTAACAGAATCATACTGATTGTCAGTGAAACTAAAAAGCCGCCATACCACCAATACATTTCATTCCCTGAAGCATCTTTTGCTTTCCCGAGACAAGCTGCAAAAGCAACTTCAAAAAGCCCGGCTATTATGAGGAGAATCCAGCTCATTTGTCTCAATTTTAAGAATTAATATTTGGTAGCAATGGCTTTATGATTTCTGCTCCATTCGCTCCAGGAGCCAACGTATAATTTTGGAGTCCCTAAACCGGCAGAAGCAATAGCCAAAATGGTATGACAAGCAGTAACACCGGACCCGCAATGAACAATAATGTTCTCGACAGGTATATTTTTAAGAAGCTTTTCGTATTTCTTTTTTAGCTCATTTGAAGATAGAAAAAAATTGTTCTCGTCTAAATTTTCTGTAAAAGGAATATTTATTGCCCCCGGAATATGTCCGGCAATCAAATCAATGGGTTCCGTTTCTCCATTGTAACGCTCAACACTTCGAACGTCAATAATCAGGTGATTTGCACTTTGCGAAACATCTTCTACTTCAGTGATGTCTGCAATTGGAAGTTTCCAGTAATCAACGCTGTATTTTTCTGTTTGAGTGATAATTACCGCTTTTGAATTTATTGGATAAGCAACTTTTTTTGCAGCTTCAATTCCCCCATTTAAAACCTGAACGTTTTCATGCCCGATAGATTGGAGCATCCACCATAACCGTGAAGCGGCATTTGATCCGTTACTGTCGTCGTAAATCACAACGTGACTTTTGGAAGAAATTCCAAGATTTGATAGTGTCTTTGCAAAATTTTTAATCCTCGGTAAAGGATGTCTTCCACCATCAGAAACATCATCCTTTATTTCCGCTAACTGTGTATTGAGATCTACAAATACGGCCCCGTCTAAATGCTTTGCTTCATAATTCGATCGGGCATTTTTTCCAGTGCTTACATCCACAAGAACCAGATTTTTATTGTTGGCCAATTGAAGTAATTCCTCTGCTTGAATAATTGGATTCATATCACACTGTTTTCACCCTGAAGATTATATTTCAAACCCTTTCGTCAAATTTACCATCTTTTTTTATTCAAAAATATCATTTTTAAGTTTTGAATTAATTATCTGTAAATCAATTATAAAAACGACAATAACCGGTTTTAAACGAAAAATAATCGAAAGTAAATAGATAAAAACCGAATCTGGTTTTTGCACCGCCACAACTTTGCATCATCAAATCGATTGAACAACTCAAAATCAATCGGGTAAACAAAACAAATTATTTACAAACGTTAAAACAAACAGTTATGAGTACGTTAAAAAACAAAGTAAGCTTGATCGGTAGAATCGGTGCAAAACCAGAAGAACAAGTATTTGAATCAGGTGTAAAGAAAACACGCATCTCACTCGCAACTAACGAAGGTTACAAAGACAAGAAAGGTGAGTGGGTAGAGAATACACAATGGCACAACATTATTGCCTGGGGAAATCAGGTTGATCGTGTGATTCGTTCTCTCGACAAAGGGACAGAAGTAGTTGTGGAAGGCAGATTGGTGAATCGCAGCTATGATGATAAAAATGGCGAGCGCCGTTTCATCACAGAAATTGAATTAAATGATTTCGTGATTGTTAATCGAAAAGCCGCCGCCGCTTCTGTACAAACTGCAAGTAAAACCAAGTAATCTCAATCATTATGGAATCAATTCGAAAAGCTCCTTTGAGCATGAATTTCAATCAGGTAAGCATTATCGGGAAAATAGCATCTGAACCGCGGTTCAGTGTGCTTCCCGACGGTAAGAAGGTTGTTAATTTTTCAATGTCAACGCAAGAAAATATTTTGGATCGTGAAGGAAATATCCAGATTAAACGCAATGTCCACCGGATTACAGCTTTCGGTCGTTGGGCCAGGGTTTTGGAAGAGTTGTGTTCAAAAGGAGTACATATCGCAGTAGATGGAAAACTGGTGTCTCGCTTCTATAAAACCAATGAAGGTGAACGCAAAATGTTCTCTGAAATCGAAGTCAATGATTTAGTCATTATTTAACCATCCAAATCTAATAAATATGAGAAATCAGGTAACGATGGTTGGTCGTCTTGGAAAAGACGCTGCTATCACAAAATTCGAAAATGGATCTATAGTTGCACGTTTTCCGATAGCCGTGGAACAAGAACGCAGGAAGCTTAAGGATGAAACTCCCGATTCGCAGCCGAAAGCAAGTTTTTACAGCATGTTTGCTTGGGGAAACACTGCTAATTTCATTCACGAATTTTGTAAAAAAGGGTCGAAGCTGGCTGTAACCGGCCGACTGGTGAGCAGAACATACTTCGGTAGAAATGGTTCTCCGGTGAAGGTTACGGAAATAGAAGTGAGACAGGTTGTCTTGCTGTAATTCAATAGCCGAATTCGATATGCAGCAAAAAAGAGTCTCTGAATGAATCAGATGACTCTTTTTTGCATTTTTTTGGCTATTTAAATTTGGTAGTTCAAATGGTCAAAGTGTAACTTCGCGCGTTTATTGCACTATTTTATTATCTAATCTAAAACTCAAAGCTTGAAAAAAATCTACTCACTCCTTTTGATTTTCTTCTTTTGTGGTACTGCGACGGCTCAGAAAATGACCATTAACGCCACAGTTCAGGATACAAACGCCCAGGTTCCGATCAGAAACGCAGTTGGTATGATCATCCGTACCCGCGATTCTGTTTTGGTTGACTTCAAACGAAGCGACATGTATGGGAAAATGTCTTTTTCCATCCCGATCGATACGGTACAGCTAATTGTTCGTCATCCGGATTACGGAGATTTCAACTCATATTTTTTTGGAAGCGTTGAGAATAATTCGTTCGAGCTGCAGCCGCTGGCCATGCCGGAGAAATCAACTGAAATTGAAGAAGTTGTTATTTATGCAAATAAGAATCCGATTCATTATCGCGGAGATACCCTTATTTACATAGCCGACAGTTTTAAGCTGAAAGAAAATGCCGTAGTAGAGGATTTGATAAAGAAACTACCCGGGATGACTATCGATGCGAGTGGAAAAATCACCAACCAGGGAAAAGAAATTGGTCAGGTTTTAGTTGACGGCGATGAGTTTTTTGGCTCAGATCCAACAATTGCTACTAAAAACTTAGCAGCAGACGGAGTAGACGAAGTGAAAGTTTATGAAAAAGATGCTGAAGATGGTACGGATGATAAAATTCAGGTACTCGATCTGAAACTCAAGGACGAAGCCAAGAAAGGGTATTTTGGAAAAGCAGATGCCGCCGGAGGGCTGAACCAGTTTGGGAAACCCAATACCGGATTCTATGAAAGTGAATTTTTGGTCAGCAGGTATTCCGCAAATCAGAAAATTGCAGTTTACGGACTTGGCTCCAATACTCCCAAAACCACTTTGAACGGAAATGACCTGAATAAATTTGGGATTACTGACCGACCAGATTGGGGGAATGAAAGTGATGACAATAACGGTTACGGAGGCAGTGATGACGTTTCAATCAATAGCGATGCGGGAATTCCACAATCTTTAAAAGCTGGTTTTTACCTGGATCAAAAAGTTTGGAAAGGTGGTCGATTCAGATTGAATTACAGTCATACTTCCTATAACCTGGAATCAAATTCAAACAGTCGTTCACAATACATCCTGACAGATACGTCATATACAACAGATGTTGACGAAAACAATCTAACGACTTATCAGCAAGACAATATCGGTTTGAAATTCACACAACAAATTGATTCATTGACTAAATTGGAGATTGAACCAAAGATCAGTATGTATAAGAACGAACAGGATCTTACAACAATTTCTGATTTCTTAGCTGAAAACGACAGTTTGACGCGTACTACGAACTTGCTGAACACAACGAATTCATCTGGTTTCAGTACTACCACAACTGCAAAACTGACTCGCGATTTTATGAAGAAAAACCGTCGGTTGATTGCGAGATATAAGCTGACAACCGGAGATGATAATTCAGATGGATATTTGAATACAATTGACAGGGAAGCTATAACAAATAATACTAACTACTCTTTCGATCAGAAAAAAGAAACCCGGAACAACAGTATCGCCAATACGGCTTATGTAGATTATGTTGAACCTATCAGCAAAAAATGGAAAACGGAGTTCGAGTATGAATTGTACACGAATTCAAACGATCAGCGTAAATTCACTTACAACGGTACGAATGGTACGTATTCAGATCTGGACACGTTGTTCTCGAACCAATTTGAAACGGATCGTGTTCAGCACAGAGCTGGGGTATTCGGGATTTACGAAAATGCAAAAGCACGTATTTCTTTCGGAACACGTGTGAGAACAATTGCTATTGACAACCGAAATATTTTCACTGATACGGTGATTAAGCAAAGTTTGAATAACCTATTGCCACGTGTTGTATTGACTTACAAGTTCTCTCAATCGAGCCGTTTACGTGTAACGTACAATACCAATTCTTCGCTGCCGAGTGTTACACAATTGCAACCGGTTCGCGATAATTCGAATCCAAACTTTTTACAAATTGGTAATGCATCGCTTCGTCCGAACTATTCGCATACAATTAATGCAAATCACAACATGTGGAGAGGATTGTCCGGATTCTATGTTTATTCCGGATTAAACTTAACGTATCAGCAAAATGCGTTCAGCAGCTCAACAACCTATGATACGATTGGTAGAACACTAAGTCAGACGATCAATGTTGATCACGCGATGTATACCTATTACTGGGCGGGAACAGGAATTCCTATTCCGAAATTAAAAGACACACGTATCAATATCAACATAAACGGGAACTTTACAAGCACGGAGAATTACATCAATCTGGAAAAGAATATTTCAAAAAATACAGGAATTGGCGGCGATTTGTCGTTGCAATACAACGGTGATTCACTGAACCTGGATTTAACGGGTGGAATTGATTACAATGCTCCTTCAAATACTTTAAGTTCGTTCTCAAGCCAGCCATATACCAATTATAACCTGAGTGGTTCGGTAGATTGGACTTTACCATACCGTTGGTTTATTCAGACAGATGCGACATACAACATCAACACAGGTAGAACTGCCGGTTATAACGTGAATTATGTGATCTGGAATGCATCCATTCAACGTTCGTTCCTGAAAACAGGTAATTTATTAGTTGGAATTGAAGCTTACGATATTTTGAACCAGAATATTTCCAATTATCGTACGGTAAACAACAACGTGATCGTGGATCAGAACGTGAACGTGATTCGTCGTTATTTCATGGCGAAAGTGACATTGAGATTTAATAACAACCATACAAAAGAAGAAGATGAGCAAGGTTGGTGGTAAACTAATTGCGGTTTTGTGCCTGGTGGCAGCAACAACCGGTTACGGGCAAATTCTAACACGCGGAAAAATTAACTTTGAGCGAAGAACAAACCTGTACAAACAATTCGACGACGAGAGAATGCGCAAAATGATTGACGAGAAGAATAAGATCAAGATAGATAATTTTTCGCTTTACTTCAATGATTCGGTAAGTCTGTTCTCGTATGTTGCTCCTGAAGGCGGCGATCCGATGAGTTGGATGACGATGAAGAATACTGTTTACATGAATTGGAAGGCAGATAAGCGCGAAGTATATTATGATTTTTGGGGGACATCTATTATTCTCCAGGATTCAACAGTTGATCGTCAATGGAAAATTACCGATAAAACGAGAAACATTGCCGGATATGAGTGTACACGTGCCATTTGGGAAAAGAACGACACGACGAATATTTATGCCTGGTTTACAACGGACATTGTTCCTACAGTTGGTCCGGAAATCATCGGCGGATTACCGGGAGCCGTTCTTGGATTGGCTACGGAAGATGGTGGAATAGTTTATTTTGCGACATCAGTTGAAAAAGTAGATCCAACTGCAGAGCAATTATCTAAACCGAAGATTAAAGGGAAGGAATACACTCCTAAGTCACTGAGAGATGAATTAACCGAGAAAATGAAAGGTGAACCTTATGGTGCAAGGGTTATTGAAGGTATTTTCTTTTGGGAGTAATTTTGCCGGGATGGTAACATATAAAAGTCGGGGTGAATAATTATTCATCCCGACTTTTTTGTTTCAAAATATTTCAGAAATTAATTGTAATGAACCGAAAAAGAACCGTTGGTAATATTATACGAGTTTGTATTCGTGTTTCCGGGATTTGGCTTTGCTACAAAATTAAACGTACCAACAATCTCGTTTGTTGAAGTGTTGTGAGATGTGATTACGATTGTACCACCTGGTGTACTGCTTGTGCCGTATTGCCCGTTAGCGCTGTTTGCTACATTGTACATGCCTCTGTAATCGCTTGCGAATCCAACCATCTGATATGTTCCGGGCGTAATGTCGTTGGGTACTGAAAATCCAAGTGAAGGAAATCCTGCATTTGAAGAAGCATTCACCAGGATAGTGCCGGAAGCAGTAGATTCTGCACCATACAAAATGGTTTCATTAAATTCAACGCCGTCTACTTTTGCTGAAAAACTGGCAGTGAAAGTTGCTGGATTGGTTGTTGGTGCCGGATCTGGTTCCGCTTCATCTTTCTTACAAGAAGAGAAAGTAACGGATAATGCGATTAAGGCAATTGCTTGCCACGATTTAAATGGTGTGTTCATGATTTTTGTTTAAAAATTTAAACAAACGTAGTCAAAAAAAGTAGTTCATAGCTGATTTATAGAAATCTTCACAAATTATTCATGCCGCCGAGAATCTCCTGCCTGTATGCTGATTTAGGCTGGATGCCATGCAGAATACTCTGTCTCTGGCGGATACGCTTTTTGCTTTGTCAGGCAGTGATAGTATTGTGCAAAAGTGGTCATCGTCTTAAGAAAAGTGAAGAACGGACCTCGAACAGACGAGATTGGCCTGCGAAAAGTGAAGATTGGGACATGAACAATGAAGATTGGCCTTCGAAAAGTGAAGAAGGGACATCGAAAAGTTTAGATTGCCCAAAGAACATAGAAGAAATAGCTGGGATTGGT
>CAMLIF010000099.1 GCA_946479985.1 uncultured Flavobacteriales bacterium | reverse complement strand
CGACCACCGAGATCTACACTCTTTCCCTACACGACGCTCTTCCGATCTTAAATGCTGGACAGAAGACGGTCACGAAATTCATGCTGAAACAGTGATTATTTCTACCGGTGCAGCAGCAAAATATTTAGGAATTCCTTCAGAACAGCATTATTTGCAAATTGGCGGCGGTGTTTCTGCTTGTGCAGTTTGTGACGGTTTCTTCTACCGCGGTCAGGAAACTATTATTGTTGGAGCCGGCGATTCTGCTTGTGAGGAAGCACATTACCTTTCAAAATTAGCAAGCAAAGTTACCATGCTGGTTCGTACAGATAAATTCCGTGCTTCTAAAATCATGGCTGATCGTGTGCGAAATACACCAAACATCACTATTCTTCATAACACGGAAACAGTTGAAGTTTTAGGAGATGGAAACGGTGTAACCGGAGCAAAAGTAAAAAACAACGTTACTGGTGAGGAAACAGAAATTCCTGCAACCGGTTTCTTTGTTGCTATCGGACACAAGCCAAATACAGAGATTTTTAAAGATTATATTAACCTGGACGAAACAGGTTATATCAAATACGAAAAACCAGGAACTTCATTAACGAATGTTCCGGGAGTTTTTGTTGCCGGTGATGCTGCCGACAGAACATACCGTCAAGCAGTTACCGCTGCGGGAACAGGCTGTATGGCTGCGTTAGATGCAGAACGTTATTTGGCTTCTTTGGAGCATTAAACAGAAATTTCGATTAAATAATAAGCGTTATTCAGTTATTGGGTAACGCTTTTTTTATTTGCCTTCCCTGGCAGCTTCATAAACATATTCTACAAACCACGCTGGAATATCATTATCTGACAATTGGACATTCTTTCCTTCAATAACTTCGGCAACTAACTCATAGTATCTTCCCGAATTATCAAAGAGAAAGGCTCTGTTACTTATTTTAATTGCAGAATATAACAGATCCAATGATTTATAGTAGCGATCAATAATTCTTGTTTCAGGAACCGGATGCCCGTTCTTAGCAACCCGGATTTTGACTCTGTCAATATTAATTTCAGGGTCTTTGGTTGTGATGAAATACAAATAAATACGATAACCCAGTTCTTTCGCTTTCCGCATGATCTCTAACTTAGATTCATGAGAAAACACCGTTTCAAAGGAAAAACTAACTCCGTTTGATAACAACTCAGTTCTGATAAAGGCAGCAATATCGGCAGCGATATATGAATTAATCTCACCTTTGTACAGAATAACATTATCTATCACATCAAACTCATTCAATAAATCAAAATCAACAAGCTTGTTTTTAGACATTCCATACGTTCGAATGAAATTTTGAATTTCCGTTGTTGAAACGTGAATCGAATAATCTGAAAAATCCAGTGTGTTATTCGTTCTTATTTCACGCTCGATTTCATCTGCATTAACGAATATTCCTAGCTTGATATTTGGGTTTTGGTGATTTTTAAATGATTCCGACAATGTAGATTTACCTGATCCGTTTGGTCCGGCAAAAATTCTTAACCTTTTAGTTTGGCTTCTACTATTCAAGAGTGAATCTTTTTGGAATCCGAGTTCTTACTTTCACCAGTTGGCGAACCAATTCTTTACGTCCGTCGGGGTATACTTTATAAATATTACCATTTTCTTCATATAAAACCGGTAAATCTAAATTTTTCGCTTCTTCTCCCGCTTTAATGGATGCTCCAATTGCAGCACCGACTATGGCAGAAATCATAGTTCCTTCACCTTTTCCCGTCAAAAAGGCTCCAAGCACTGCTCCAACAAGGCCTCCAGCAATGGCTCCTTCAACAACTTGATCCGATTTATCTTTGGAATTTGACATAAACAAATATAAGAAAAAGTGATGATTTGAGAGAAACTGATATTGATCAAATCGTGAAGTTGCAGATTTATTGGATAGCGCTTTTTTCCGGACCTGCTTTTCCAACCTGCCGCGTCAAACCAATACACAATTCGAATTTTGCCCGGTGATAAATATCCATTTTATATTGTGGAGAATACGCTTTTGGAAACATGCTGAAATAATATGGAACCCGAAATCCGTAATAGAAAGTCCATTTGTTTGATTGACGTAACGTGTGATATATTTCCGGACAAATAGCTTGATACGGAATCGTATGCGTTTGTCTTTCGAATGCATTTACACCTGTAGCCAAATTTCTGTAATACGTGTTGATTCGCACATTCGAGACACCAAAACGAACGTTCAAATTGAACCGGATTCCCTGAAAAGTATTGAATTCATGAAACCAACCCGACATAAGCAATAAACTGAATCCTCTGCGCGAATAAGTCTCATAACTATACAATTCCAGTTCTTGTCCGTTTTCAGTTTTCCTGCTTTCTACAAAACCAAACGGGTTATGTAAATCGGTGGTCGGTACGTTTTCGTACATGTATTGTTTTCCGTTGATCATTGCCCCTGCTCCCAGTAGAAAATGTGATGCTACTATTTTCTGAAAATGTACAGATGAAGATAAATCTTCAAATCGCGAAGACAATTCAAACCCGATTCGTTGTTGTGAGAAACCTGTAAAGGGAGAAAACAGAAATAGGAGTACGAAACAATGGTTTTTCATTAGATCAGTATGTTGTAACCAAATCTACTAAAATACGCTTCGAAAAGCCAGAAGCCGGTGGCTTTTATCCATCCCTGAATTATTGACAGGATGAAAAACACAATTTTATGTTTTTATAAAATTCAAAAGCTCATAAAAGGGTTCAACTCAAATTACTAAATTAGGTTCATGCAATACTCCCTGCTCTATTTCGAACCCGCTGCCAATCTTCCTGCATGGCTGGTTGCTATTCTGTTTGGTGTTCCATTTATCGGCGGGTTGACTTTATACATTTTTAAAACCCGTCATGCCCGTTCCTGGAGAAAAGGAATCTTTCCGCAAAAACTAAAACCCACCGAAGATAATTTCCTGGAAGCTTATCTCGCACTGGGAGCTAAACTTATGCTGCTCGATTACCAGGAATCAAAGCATAAAACCCAATACATCAATCAGTATTTCAATCGTTATTTTTCAAAAGCCAATTACGACTTTGGAGATTCACTATTGTTTTCACTTCAATATCCGATTAAGACTAAAACAATTACGGATTGGATGAAAATCCATTTAAAAGATGAAGGATCACGATCACAAATTATCTACTTCTTAACCGGTTTGTCGTTGGTCAGCGGAGAAATGACTTTGCGTGAACTGAATTTCCTGAAACAGATCAATCAGGAATTAGACTTAAATCCGGAGAATCTGGTGCAGATCATTGCGATTTATGCATCCTACAAAACGCATCAAAAGGAAACAGAAGGAAAAAAGAGCAAACACAAACCAAAAAATTACGCTTACGATATTCTCGGTATTTCGCCTAACGCAACACAGGACGAACTGAAAAAAGCCTATCGGAAACTCGTCAAGATTCACCACCCGGATAACTTTGAAACCGGAACAGAATCACAGCGAAAAATGGCGGCAGAAAAGTTTATTGAGATTAGGAATGCTTATGAAGCTTTAATTTAAAATGTGAAAGACTAATTGTACTTCGAATTACTTTTCAGATGCCAGGTTCCCTTCTGAATTTAGTGATCTATCACCTCACTTTCATTCAGATGAACCTGATTATGAACTACCGCAAGATCAATTTTCTTCAATAGTTTAATAATATACAAATACAGAAGATTTTCTACAATACGTGAACTTGCTGCCACAACAATTCCAATGGTAATCAAGTAGAATAGCTTGTGTTCCAAATTATTCATTACTAAGCCAAGCATACAAATCGCCAAAAAGTAAATCAGTCCGAAAACAAGATGTAACGTGGATATATTGAGAATTCCTTTCAAATCAAAATTGACTTTAGATCTCATGATTTGAAAATAACGTCGCACAAAAATGAATGGAAAAAGCACATGCAAAAAAGGAATAATTATATAGGCCCACAACCAAAACACAGGGAATTTTTTCTCTGCTCGAACTGTCGCAATGTTCTGGTTTGAACGGAATTGCCAAACCATTAATAATATAACGTGAGTTGTACCAATGATGAGAGTTAGAACAATACAAACGACCATTAAAGACCCCATGAGTCTAACCGAATCTTGATTCAGAAACTCACCTTGATTCAATCTATTTATTAATCCTGTCAGTAGTAACAACAAAGCAAAACTGTTTACAGCAATACTTAACCAAAGAAACAATCGCTTAGCATTAAGTAATTTCAAATTATTTCTCATCCTTCAATGTATTTCATCTCAGTTGGTAATGGTTTTTGCGTATCTGAATTGTGATATTCAGGATTTTAAGACTTAAATTACTTAACCGTCTTCTCCAGCATCGGGACAAAACTGAAATAACCAAACAATTCTTCTTTAAACGAAGTCTCCGTGACTTTAGTGATTCGGATCATTTCCTGTCCTTCGTCGCCACCAACGGGAATTACCAAATAGCCGCCAACTTTTAACTGATCTAATAAAGCTTGCGGAACACTCGGCGCGCCGCATGTAACCAATATTTTATCGAAAGGACCAAAAACGGCTTTCCCCTGATAACCGTCGCCAAAGAACAATTGCGCACGAATATTTAACTTCTCCAGCAAGTGTTTCGATTTTATATGCAGTTCTTTCTGTCTTTCAATAGAAAACACTTTCACTCCCAGCTTCGCAAGAATTGCAGTCTGAAACCCTGACCCTGTTCCTATCTCAAGTACCTTCTCCCCTTTTTTCAGTTCCAATAACGACGATTGAAACGCAACTGTATATGGATGAGAGATTGTTTGTCCGGCCCCAATCTGGAACGCAACATTAGAATAAGCCTGCTGTTCAAATGCAAGATCAAGGAAATAATGGCGCGGAACCTGGTCAAAAGCTTCTAAAACTGCTGCATCTTCAATTCCCTTTTCACGCAACTGCTGAATCAATTGCTTTCTCATTCCTTTGTGCTTGTATGTATCTTGCATGAAACAAAGATATCATTAACAAGAGGGGTTTAGAGCATGCAATCAGGAATCTATCTACATTGAATTGTGTATATTTGGAACGCTGTTAATGAAATTGGGCTAACGGTTAATGTCGAAGGAATAGAAATTCTATTTCGATGATTCTTCTAAACTATGGCATAACCTTATAACCCTCGTAATAAGAAAAAACATGAGTATTAGTCCAAAAGAATTGGAATTCAATAAGAACGAAGATGAAATGCGCTTAAAAATCTCCAAAATGGAGAGCGAATTGGCGCAAGTCATGAAAGGCGGCGGAGAAAAACGCATTGCCGCACTTCATGCAAAAGGAAAAATGACCGCCCGCGAGCGAATTGATGCATTACTTGATCCGAACACCCCTCGTTTCGAAGTTGCTGCTTTTGCCGGATACGGAATGTACGCCGAACATGGCGGTTGTCCTTCCGGAGGTGTTGTTGTAATGATTGGGTACGTTTCCAAAAAACAATGTATTGTTGTGGCCAACGATGCAACGGTAAAAGCCGGAGCATGGTTCCCGATTACCGGAAAGAAAAACCTTCGCGCGCAGGAAATCGCAATGGAAAACAGGCTTCCGATTATCTACCTGGTAGATTCGGCGGGTGTGTATCTACCGATGCAGGATGAGATTTTCCCGGACAAAGAACATTTCGGCCGCATCTTCAGAAATAATGCAGTAATGAGCTCCATGGGAATTCCTCAAATTGCTGCTGTAATGGGAAGTTGTGTTGCCGGAGGAGCGTATTTACCTATTATGTCTGACGAATCTTTGATCGTTGACAAAACCGGAACTATTTTCCTTGCCGGTTCTTACCTGGTAAAAGCCGCAATCGGAGAAAGTATCGACAATGAAACACTTGGTGGAGCAACAACGCACACTGAGATTTCCGGAGTTTGCGATTATAAAGTTGCGAATGATACAGAATGTCTTCAGACTATCCGTAAGATGCTTGGACAAATCGGAGCTGCAGAAAATGCAGGTTTCGACCGTATAGAATCAGTTGCACCAAAAAGAAACACGAAAGATGTGTACGGAATTCTTCCGGGAGAACGTCACAAACCGTACAACGTACTGGATATTTTAGACTGTATAGTGGATGAAGGAAGTTTGATCCAATACAAGGAAGATTACGGAAAAACGATCATTACCGCGTATGCGCGTATCGATGGATGGAGTGTTGGAATTGTTGCAAATCAGCGTGAACTATCGAAAAACGCCAAAGGTGAAATGCAGTTTGGAGGAGTTATTTACAATGATTCTGCTGATAAATCTGCCCGTTTCATTATGAACTGCAACCAGAAGAACATTCCGCTTGTTTTCCTGCATGATGTTTCCGGGTTTATGGTTGGATCTAAATCCGAACACGCAGGAATTATTAAAGACGGAGCCAAAATGGTGAATGCCATGGCAAACAGTGTTGTTCCGAAATTCTCTGTTGTCATAGGGAATTCATACGGAGCAGGAAATTATGCTATGTGCGGAAAAGCTTATGATCCACGCTTGATTGTTGGCTGGCCGACCGCAGAAGTTGCAGTTATGAGTGGCGCCGCGGCCGCAAAAGTATTATTGCAGATCGAAGTTGCATCGCTGCAGGCAAAAGGTGAAGAAATTACACCGGAACGCGAAAAAGAGTTATTAGACAGTATTAAAGCAAAATACGATTCTCAAATATCGCCTTACTATGCAGCTTCACGCTTGTGGCTGGATGCTATTATTGATCCGGCAAAAACAAGAGAAGTTTTGTCACAGGGAATTTCCATGGCAAATCATAAAAAAGCAGAGAAACCATATAACGTAGGAGTAATACAAACATAAATAATTGCGAATTGCTAATGACCAATAACAAATTGAATTCAATTTTCATTTAATAAAAGATCATTCGCAATCAGTAATTCATAATTAGTAATTGAATATGCATTTAGACTGGCAATTTAAACCGTACAAGGAACTAACCATTAATGAGTTCCATGACATCATCGCGCTTCGCCTGAAGGCATTTGTGGTAGAACAAAACTGTTCTTATCTTGACCTGGACGGTAAAGACAAAAAGTGTTATCACCTGATTCTGAGAGATGGAAAAGGAGATGTAATTGCTACGGCACGTATTCTTCCTCCGGGATTGGCGTACGAAGAAGTAGCAATCGGAAGAGTTGTTCTCAATCCTGAATTCCGCGGAACCGGAGTAGGATTAGAACTAATGGAAAAATGCGTCAATTTTGCGCATGAAGAATTCGGAATTGTTCCTATTCGTATTTCAGCCCAAAAACACCTGGAATCGTTCTACAATAAAACAGGTTTTGAATCAACCGGAAAGGAATATTTCGAAGACGATATCCCACATGTTGAAATGCTATTAAATCCAACAAAATGAAAAAAATTATCGCACTAAGTGCATTAGGTGTGGTCCTGGTTTCATGCCACAACACCTCAGGAAAGAAAGACGATGCAGTTGTAAGCGTTGTAAATGATGTAAACGACGATGCGAAAACAATTTCTCTGAGTTATATGGATAAGTCGGTAAAACCGCAGGACGACTTTTTCCTTTTTGCCAACGGAACATGGTGTAAAGAAAACCCTGTGCCCAATTCAGAATCCCGCTGGGGAAGTTTCAACGAGCTCGATCAGAGAAACAAAACTATCTTAAAAGGATTACTTGCTGATGCTGCTGCTGCAAACGGCGCAAAGGGTTCCGATAATCAACTTCTGGGTGATTATTACAAGTCTTATACCGACATGAAGAAACGCGATGAAGCTGGAATGACTGTATTAAAAGAAAAATTGATGCATGTTGATCAGATTCGTTCGAAAGAAGATATTATCAAGGTTTTGGCAGAACAGCACCGTTACGGAATTAACTCCTTGTTCGGATTCGGAGTTGGCCAGGATTTGAAAAACGTGGATGGAAATATTTCTTATTTCGGTCAAAGCGGTTTAGGATTGCCGAACAAAGACTTCTATTTCAAGGATAACAAAGCTGAAATCCGCAAAAAGTATGTAGACTATATGATGAAAATATTGGTCTTGTCTGGTTCTTCAGAATCTCAGGCCAATGCGATTGCTTTAAAAAACCTGGAGTTCGAAACAGCTTTGGCAAGTGCAATGATGGCCCCGGAAGAACTGCGTGTTCCTGAAAACACTTACAATAAGTATGCTTACAAGGATATGAAAAAAGAGCTTTCCAATATGGATTTCGAATTGTATCTGACACTTGTTGGAAGCCAGACATTCGACTCATTGGTTGTTGGCCAGCCGAAATATGTAACAAAGATCAATGATCTATTCGAGAACACTTCTATCACGGATTGGACGAATTACTTAAAATGGAAAACATTGAATCATTATGCCGGATCTTTGAGTTCTGCTTTCGTTCAGACAAATTTCGATTTCTACCAGGGAGTTCTTTCAGGTAAAAAAGAAATGAAACCAATTGAGGAACGTGCAATTGACAATATTACGGGTTCTACACTCGGTGAGAAATTGGGTAAAGTATTCGTAGAGAAAACCTTTTCCGAAAGCGCAAAAACACGTATTAACACGTTAGTTGATAACTTATTGGCTACCTATAGAACACGTATCGAAACAATCGACTGGATGTCGCCGGAAACGAAAAAAGAAGCTTTAAACAAGTTGAATGCGATAGGCCGTAAACTGGTTTGTCCGGATGAATGGAAAGACCTGACAGCAATAAGCATTACTGCTGATTCTTACGTTACGAATATCGATAACATTGCGCTTTACGATTCAAAAGATAATTTCGGGAAACTTTACAAACCTGTAGATAAAAAAGAATGGGGAATGCCGGCTCACATGGTGAATGCATATTACCACCCGCTTTTGAATGAAATTGCGTTTCCTGCAGGAATTATGCAGCCTCCTTTCTTCGATGAAAATGCTGAAGACGCCGTAAATTACGGAAGAATCGGAATGGTGATAGGCCATGAATTCACTCATGGATTTGATGATGAAGGATCGAAATTCGGAGCCGACGGAACTTTTGCCGATTGGTGGCAGGCATCGGATCGTGAAGCTTTCGAGCAGCGTACAAAAACGTTGGGTTCAACTTTCGACAGCTTCTGTCCTATCGACGGGCATTGTGTGAACTCTAACCTGACAATGGGTGAAAACATTGCGGATTTGGGCGGATTAACAATGGCTTACTACGCTTACGCAATGACAGAAGAATTCAAATCAGGAAAAGTAATCAATGGTTATACTCCTGCACAACGATTCTTTATTTCATACGCTCAGTTATGGAAAATCAATTATACTGAAGCAGAATTGAAAAACAGAATTGCCACAGATCCGCATTCACCCGGAATGTTCAGAGTAAACGGGCCTTTAATGAATTGTCCTGAATTCTTTGCGGCCTTTGATGTACAGCCAGGCGATAAAATGCGCAATCCGGAAGACAAAGTTGCCAGAATCTGGTAATCTTCATACAAATTGTTGAAAATGACTGTTCGGTTTTCGGGCAGTCTTTTTTGTTTAAAAACAATAACTTTACTGAATGAGACTAATACTTTTAATCGCCATCCTATTTTCAGTGAAGTTATCTGTATTCGGACAAACTGTTTGGGATAGTAAAGAACTAAGCAACGCAATTGATGTTGTTAAGAAAGAACCATGTATTATTCTTTTCTACGATAAATTTCTGTCCACTGATTTACAAAAACAACATATCGAACAGATTCAAGTGCTTTTCGAGGTGCCGGTTAAGATTATTGACAGCATTTTCTTCGAAGAAAAGAATCTCAACCTAAAGTTGAGCTTGTTTTACGTTTTATGTTCAAAACACAGAGAGAAAGTCACCGAAAATCATTTAGAGGTTTTAAGAAGTAATCAGAAAATCACATTATGCCATGGCACGAATACCGAATCGCTTCCACTAAATGATGCTGCGACCTTTATCTACGAAATAACTATTCCAGTAAAAGAGAAAATCAGAAATAAGGAAACCTTGAATTTGTATCATGAAGCTCTGGATTTGTGGTATAAGGATCCGGTAGATTATGATAAAATGATTTCACTACTAAATAAAGCTGATTCATTGGAACCGAATAATCCGATTATTCTGGATGCCCGAGGGAATGCACGTTTCAACTCCAAATTGGATGTGGAAGGAGGAATGGACGATTTTCAAAAAGCGATAGACTACTCAATGGATCAAAAAAACCTGGCGATTAGGCATCACAACCGTGCAATGATATATTTTGAACTTGGAAAGCCTGATTTGGCCTGCGAAGATTGGATTAAAGGCGGAGAAAATAGCACCTTTTTCATCGATGAGTATTGCAATCGATCTATTGACACAACTATTAACCCAAATATTGACCAAAAAGTTCTCTTCACGATGACATCCAAACGGGACACAATAGTAATACAACCTGAAGATTTAGATCTTGAATCATATATGCCTTTTACCTGTTATGCAGAATTAACGATTCAAAATAAAAGTAACAACGCAATTACCTTTGCAACCGGAGCAATCAACCTCGGGTTTGAAAGGATGGATGAAGCACTTTACCTGGAGGCAGTCTCAGAAGATGGTGAAAAAGCACATTTCTTCACTGGTTCGGAAGCCACATATTCCGGAGGTGAGAAAAAACTGATTATCAATCCGGGGAAAACTTACAACATGACTCAAGACCTGACCTTTCTTTATCATTTTGACAATCCGGGAAAGTATAAAATTCGGCTTGTATTACGTCCTACAAAAGACAGTAGTGGTTTGGAGGGAATTTACTATTCCAACTGGCTCAATTTCATAGTAGTTAATTACAAAGCAGAATAAAAAAAAGCGACCTCGTTAAAGTCGCTTCCTGTTTTAGTTCAATTGAACAAGCACTTTAGCGTGCTTTAGTTTTTTCACTTCCAGTGATTTGCTGTAATTCAGAATCTGATTAATTACAGCAGCAGAAGGATTCGCAACCTCTTGTTGCGCTGATTTTGAGTATTTTTTTATCATAGGCATTTTTAAGCATTTTCTCTAACAACGCTGGTTTCTTTTGTTTATTATTTTGAAGATCAAAAAGATTCGTTCTTTTTTTTCAACAAGTGTTAAATACAGCGATCTAATATTTACATTTAACAAAAATCATAACTTATGAATGTACCATTATACGTTGGAATTGGAGTAGCAGTGCTCATTTTATTAATGAGTTTTATTACAGTTCAGCAAGGAACAATATCTGTCATCACATTGTTCGGAAAATATAGAAGAATTTTGTCCCCGGGATTAAGCATGCGCATTCCATTCTTTGAAAAAGTTCAGAGTAAAATCTCTATTCAGAACAGAGCTTATGAAATGGAATTTCAGGCAATTACGCAAGATCAGGCAAATGTATACTTTAAAGCAATGCTGGTTTATGCTGTAATCGACGCAGACGAAGAGACCATTAAGAAAGTGGCCTTTAAATTCGTAGATGGACGTAGTTTCTCCCAGGCTTTGGTCCGCACAATTGAAGGTTCTGTTCGCGGATATGTTGCAACAAAGAAACAAGCGGAAATTCTTTTGTTGCGCAGAGAAATCGTTGATGATGTAAAAGACCGCTTGGATAATACATTGGAAACCTGGGGATTTCACTTAATTGACTTACAATTGAATGATATTACTTTTGATGCAGAAATCACTACTTCAATGGCGAAAGTAGTAGCTTCAAACAACCTGAAAGCTGCTGCAGAAAACGAAGGTCAGGCTTTATTGATCACAAAAACAAAAGGTGCCGAAGCAGACGGAAATGCCATTAAAATTGCTGCACAAGCGGAAAAAGAAGCCGCTCAACTGAAAGGTCAGGGTATTGCCTTGTTCCGAGAAGAAGTTGCACGCGGTATGACGGAAGCTGCTGAGCAAATGAAATCTGCAAACCTCGACACGTCACTTATTTTGTTCTCTATGTGGACGGAAGCGGTGAAAGAGTTTGCTGAAAAAGGACAAGGAAACGTTATTTTCCTAGACGGATCAACTGAAGGAATGGACAAAACCATGAAACAGATGATGGCTCAGAATACAATGAAAAAATAATTCCGGGAATTTATTGATAAAAAGTAGGGACAGGTCGCGACCTGTCCCTACTTTTTTATGTCCTGAAACAACCACCTTTTAATAACTTCCCCAGCGTCTTCTCAGAAACCATTCCGTGCCGAAAACAATGATCATGATTACAAAATACCACCACCAATCTATGATTGAAGTGAAACCTGAATCTTCAAATTGCACGGTAGCAATATCCGATCGTTTCTCCAATTCGTTCAGAAGTTTGTTGTAATCTTTTAACGGGTGGAATGAGCCGTCAGATTGTTTGGAAACTTGCTGCAACACGTTGAAATCTGCCCGGTTTGTCAATTGCTCTAAAGCAATATCATCTACTACAAATGTTCCGGACTTTGAAATTGTTTTTCCTTTATATTTCGCAGTTGCCATCCATCTGTACGTTCCTGCTGTTAATTGTCCTAAACCGGCTTTATAGAAATTAGAAACCGGAGTAAAGGAAACTTTTACCGGCTTCCCTCCTGTTTTTGTAACGGTCAATGAAATTTCAGGAGTTGTAATCAACTCCATTGCTTCACTGTAATATTCCGCTTTGGCTTCAATGTCTTCCGAAACATTGAATCGTTTCGGGAATGTTACCCTGAATGGGTCTGTGTTCTGCTTAATGGTCAGATAACTGGCAACTTTGTTTACAAATTCTTCAAAGCCGGCATTCGACTTTTTGACCATGAATTCCTTCATTTTCCAGCGCCAGATTCCTTCACCAAGCGTAACACCTATTTTCGCTTTTCTGCTATTGAGAATCAAAAATAAAGGATCCTTCTTGGTAATGTTTCCAACTCGCTGAGTCAGTAAAACTTCGGCGTCATTAGGAATTCCAACACTTCCGAATTTAGCACGCAACGGTGGCGCGAGACGAAGCATTTCCTGGGAGTCGTCAGTAAATTGAAACGCGTTGAATCCGGAAGAAATCGTTGGATAAACATCATCTTGCTGCGAAGTATTCGGAATCTTAATATTCAATCCAAATTGATTCAACGATGTAATTGAAATGGTTGGTCCCAAAACAAACCAAACGGGAACGCCTTTGTCTTTCAACTGCTGGAACAATCCGTAATTTGGTTTTGTTCCGTTCTCATACCAAATAACCAAATCAGGTAACTTGGTTTTAATTGTATAGGCAGATGTCAGATCAGTTTGAATGGTCGTTCGTTTGTCAAGCGATAAAACAGAACGAATCGCAGCTAAATCAGGGTGTGGCGCATCAGCAAGAATCACAATATCTGATTTTGTATCAACGATTTCAATGTAGCAGGTCTGGGTGTTATTGTCGAATGTAAACTCGCCTTTTTTATGTTCCACAACTACTGAATAGCGCTGAAATCCTTTTTCCTTTGCTTCTACTTCAAACAATACACGCTGCTGATCGAAAGCTGAATTAGAAATTTGAACCGATTTTCGCTGAATTGCTTTTCCATTGTGTAAAAGGGAAACTTCGACCCTGGAACCGGCAAATTTATTAGCATCAACGATAGCTTCTATAGGGAATATGTTATTGGTAAAAGCCACTTCATTCGAAAGTACAGAGCGCAATGCCAGGTCTTTCTTGTTGATCGTATCACCAACGCCCAAAGTAAAGACGGGAGTAAATTGAAGTCGCTCTGCCGAATACATCGGATGAGCGCCATCATTGAAATTTCCATCCGAGATCAAAACCACTCCACCCAAATTCCGGTTGAAGAACTGATCGTGCAAGTGATCAAATCCTGCCGCTAAGTTTGATTTCTTCTGATTAAATCGCAGCGTATCATTCGGAGTTACTTTCTCACCAATAGAAAGTGTTCGTAATTCAAATTTATCACCGTAACGTTCGGCCAATGCTTGCCTGAAACTTTCAATTTCACCTTTAATACGTGTGCTGTCTTTGTAATTCATCATGGAAGCTGATTGATCGATCATGGTAACGAAAAGCGGTTTTTCCTGCCTGTAAGAAATACTTTCCCAAACCAATCCGAGAAGCATCAAAAGCAGAAGAAAAAGTCCGGTAGATCTTAATCCGAAAAGTATGCGCGTTTCTTTCTTCTCCCACGAAGTTTTTTGCGAGGTCCTGAAGTAATAGAAATAACTAATTCCTACAGCAAATAAGGCAAACAACGGGATCCACCAAAGGGATAAATCGGAGAAGAAATTCATTCAATTATTTAGTTAAAGTATAGGATATTCCTAATCCAAGTACCGATTTAAACTGCACATGCGGGCCAAAAGATCCGTTTCTGTCAGTTGTTTTAATGTCATCATCATAAATCAAATTCCACTGCAAACTTGCAGAGAACCATTCATTGACTTTAAACGCAAAAATATTCTCCAGATTCACATCAATGTTTTGCGCTTTGTTCAAATAATTGGAGAAAAAATCTGCTTTGGTGCGCATTTCAATGTTCTTGAAAATTTCCTTTTGGAATTTTAACCGAACATAAGCCCCGAATTCATAACGCACTTGTTTTCCCGCAGTAATTAAGATTCCTGCTTCATCGTAAACAGCTTTATCAACACCAAAAGCTCCCGCATTGGCTAAAGTTTGGTCTTTTACCAAAGTAATTTTTCCGGCCAGGGGAGAAACGTAGAGATTAAAAGCTGCGCTCGGAGCATATTCAATACCTATGGAAACATTAATGTATGCCGGAGCTAACCAGCGTGAAATTGGAACAGAATCATTCGGAAAAGCAAAACCATCCAGACTTTGAGTTTTAAACCCGGCTGTTGCGGTATAGAACCAGTGCTCTTTAAATTTCAGACCGAAAGTCGAAGCAAGATCAATACGGTCGTCTGTTTTTTGCAAACCGTCTGCTTTACCCGTCGAGTCAATATAACGCAAACCACCAAGCGCAAATTTCAGATCATTCGTCCACTTCATATCGTATTTTTCATACTTAATGGAAGCATCGATGAAACCAAGCATAGAAACATTATTTCGTCCACCGGCAGCCCAATTCACAAAAGACGATTGAGAGCCGTTAAGCCCAAAAATTGTTTTGGAAGTCCAGTTTCTGACAACAGTATCAGCTTTAGGCTCTTCGGTAGCTTCCT
>CAMLIF010000098.1 GCA_946479985.1 uncultured Flavobacteriales bacterium | reverse complement strand
GTGCACGTTGTATTTTTTCGGCTTTATATATTTTGCCTTCTTTCAGGCGATTGATCAACTCATCTGACGTAAGATCGATGTTCACCACCTCGTCTGCCATGTGCAAAACGCTGTCAGGAATGCGTTCTTCAACTTCAATTCCAGTAATTTGACGAATTTCAGTATTCAGACTTTCCATGTGCTGAATATTAACGGCGCTAATTACATTAATTCCCGCTTCAAGAATATCAATGATATCCTGCCAACGCTTTTTGTTCTTACTGCCGTCAACATTCGTATGTGCCAGTTCATCCACGATCACTACTTCCGGACGTAGGTTGATGATCGCCTGAAGATCCATTTCTTCTACATCTTTCCCTTTGTAAAAAATATGTTTTCTCGGAATGATGGGTAATCCTACTAAAAGTGATTTGGTTTCTTCACGATCATGTGTTTCGATGTAACCGATTTTTACGTCAATACCACTTTTAAGCAGGGCATGAGATTCCTGGAGCATCCGGTAAGTCTTTCCTACCCCTGCACTCATTCCGATATAAATCTTGAATTTCCCCCGTCTTGATCGCTTGATTAAATCAAGGAAATGCTGGACGTTATTTTCCTTTTCTGTCATAATTTGCATTAAACTTCAAAACAGCCACATCTAATATAGACATGACTGTTTGAACCAATATAACGTTTATCATCAGCGTAGTATGTAACTACATTTTCTATATTCTGAACAGCAAAGCCGCAATAATTCTGAATTCCGATTTCACCAAATCAGGTCGCCACGCCGGATCAAGTACAGTCGTTGAGTAACCTGTTTGCGAAGTTACACCTCCGGCACCAGCAAAGTAAGGAACTGAAGAATGTCTGTAAACTGCTTCTATTCTAAAGGTAATACTTTGATTTGGCATGAAATCGATGTTTGTTGAACAATCCCAACCTTTGAATTGATCACCCGGGCTCGCACTGAAAGGAAATGCTCCCTCCGTTTGAGTTGGATTTGAAGCATTTGGTAATGGACTCGCTTGTCCCGTAGGATAAAGAACCAGGTATCTTCCGGGGTTCGTCATTACACCCCCGCCAACTGTCCAGGCAAACTTATTTTTGCCGAACCAAACTCTGTTATAAAACATGACACTGGCAAAATACTGTGCAGGTCCCTCAAGACTATCTCCGTTTCTAAGACCATTTACGCCGCCACCTTTCTCGAAACCGAAATCGCCGGTTAGTGAAAATGCCATTCTGCTGATTTTCTTAGATTCCGGGCGATTGAAATAACGCACCAAAATACTGTTATCTGAATGGAACCGCTTTCTATCTTTCAAGCCAGCGGCATAAGTCCCATAATAATTGTTTGTCAACAATTTAAGATTACTGTTGTCCGACATCCACGTAATATTTCCTCCCACACCCGGCTGCGTATTGAATTTACCGTAACTCTGCCAGCCATTAATAATCCAGGGCTCTATTTTTAGATTTTTAGTCGGGTGAATTTGAACACGAACCCCATTGAAGAACCAAGGTGTGTTATCAGAAGTAAAAGAAGCCTGGTATTCCCAGTTTTCCGTCTGGTAGAAGGAATTCAAACCAATGTAGGACATAAATAACCCGGCATCAACATTGATTCCGTACCACTTATTGAAATGATAACCAGCATAGGCTTCACTGATGTTACGGTATACGTTAGCCAACTGGTACTGACCCTTGTATGGACTGTAATCGTTTCTTGGAACAACAATAGAACGCGTTCCAAATTGAGTCATAAAACGACCGCGCGCATTTTTATAATTGAAATCGCCTCCAAAATGAAGTGCTGAAAGTTGAACTTCATTGTTTCGGGTTAAGGCAGTTGAACCAACAACGGTGTTATCGTTTGGATTATTGAACGAATAGGTATAATTCACATCTATCATCAACGAGGGAGTGAAATATTTCATTTCGCTCCAAATATTTTCTGTTCTTCTATCACTTCCATTTTGCCAAGTAGCATCTATTCCATCAAACGGGATTTTTGGTGCTTCCTCTTTTTCCTGAGCGGAAAGTTGTAAACTGATTGCTATTGCAATGCAAGTACTGATTTTTTTCATGTTGCTTTATTTAATTTATGTTCAATCCACTTCTCGCAGATTATTTAATGTCCGCTTTAGCGGATTCTAGTTTTAAGATTATTCAATGCCAGATTCAGTTCCAGCACATTTACAGTTGAAGGACCGAAGGCTCCGATCAGCGGTTGTTCGGTATGTTTTTTTACCAGCGACTGAAGCGTTTGTTCATCCACTCCTGTTGCCAACGACACACGTTTCACTTGCACGGCGGCAGCTTTCGGTGAAATATGCGGATCCAATCCACTACCGGAAGCAGTGACCATTTCAGCGGGTACAGCTTTTCTATCGAGATAAGGATGGTGCAAAAGGAACGTATCAATTCGAGCCTCTACTTCTTTCAAATAATCGGGATTAGAAGGTCCTTTATTACTTCCGCCGCTTCCGGCACCGTTATAATTAACCGCCGAAGGTCTTCCCCAGAAATAGCTTTCGCCGGTAAAGGATTGTCCTTCACGACGAAATCCGACCGTTTTTCCATCCAGGGAAAGAACTTCCCCTTTTCCATGGTTCGGTCCAAGTTGTGCAATTGCAGAAATCACCAAGGGATATGTTACTGAAAGCAATAACATACACAAGAACGTGAAGACATTAATGGCAATGATTTTCTTGATCATGATTTTGTTTTTTTAAATGAATAATGACACAAAAAGGTCTAATAATTTGATTCCGATAAATGGGATGACTACACCACCCAATCCGTAAATCAGTAAGTTTCTGCGCAGAATAGCACTTGCCCCAATTGGTTTGTAAGCCACACCTTTCAGTGCAAGCGGAATCAGTGCGGGAATAATCAATGCATTGAAAATTACAGCTGATAAAATAGCGCTTTGCGGACTGCTCAGGTGCATGATGTTCAAACCTTCCAGCGAAGGAATGGAAGCAATGAACAAGGCAGGGACTATTGCAAAATACTTCGCTATATCATTGGCAATTGAGAATGTTGTCAAGGTGCCGCGGGTCATGAGCAATTGTTTACCGATCTCAACAATTTCGATCAACTTGGTAGGATCGTTATCCAAATCCACCATATTTCCTGCTTCCTTGGCTGCCTGGGTTCCGCTGTTCATTGCCACACCTACATCAGCCTGAGCAAGTGCCGGTGCATCGTTTGTACCATCTCCCATCATCGCTACCAGTTTTCCGCTTTCCTGTTCTTTACGGATATAGCTCATTTTATCTTCTGGTTTAGCTTCTGCGATGAAGTCATCTACTCCAGCCTTTTCAGCAATGTATTTCGCAGTTAACGGGTTGTCACCGGTAACCATTACGGTTTTCACTCCCATTTTACGCAAACGCTCAAAGCGCTCAAGGATTCCTGGTTTTATGATGTCCTGCAATTCGATTACTCCAACTGCCTGATTATTTTCACATACAACAAGCGGAGTTCCTCCATTACTCGAAATGGCTCTTACGTATTCGGTAGCTTTATCAGGAAAAATATTTCCTGCGGACTCCACTATTTTTTTGATTGCATCAAAAGCACCTTTGCGAATAATTGATCCATTGAATTGTATTCCCGAACTTCGGGTTTCTGCTGTGAATTTGATGAACGTAGCACCTGATACCGATGCTCGCAAAGCTTCCACATCAAGGCCTGATTGCTGCGCCAGTTCTATGATCGATTTCCCTTCAGGAGTTTCATCTTTTAATGACGATAATACAGCACAACGAATAAGGTGTTTTTCATCTGAGCCATTTAGTCCATGAAAAGAAGTTGCCTTACGGTTTCCGATGGTGATTGTTCCTGTTTTATCCAGCAGTAATACATCGATATCGCCAGCCGTTTCAACCGCTTTTCCTGATTTAGTGATTACATTTGCTCGTAAAGCTCTATCCATTCCGGCAATCCCGATCGCAGATAATAAACCACCAATGGTTGTAGGAATAAGGCATACAAACAAGGATATGAACGCTGCAATAGTAATGGGTGTGTTGGAATAATCAGCAAATGGCTTTAATGTCACACACACAATAATAAAGATTAGTGTAAATGCAGCCAATAGAATAGTCAGTGCAATTTCATTTGGTGTTTTCTGACGACTAGCTCCTTCAACCAATGCAATCATTTTGTCAAGGAAACTTTCACCCGGTTCGGTTGTTACCTCCACTTTAATTTTGTCGGAAAGTACTTTTGTTCCGCCGGTCACACTGCTTTTATCACCTCCTGCTTCACGAATAACCGGAGCAGATTCACCGGTAATCGCACTTTCGTCTATCGTTGCAATTCCTTCGATGATCTCCCCGTCAATCGGAATAATATCATCCGCTTCACAAACGAAAACATCACCTTTTTTTAATTGAGAGGAGTTGACGTTTCGTATCTCTCCATTTTCAAACACTTGCTTGGCGGGTGTTTCCTCACGTGTTTTTCGAAGGCTATCTGCCTGTGCTTTTCCTCGTGCTTCGGCTAAAGCTTCGGCAAAATTGGCAAAGATTAATGTGGCAAAAAGAATGAGGAAAATAGTCAAATTGTATCCGAATCCACCCTGGTTTGTTGCCCCGAATAGAATTGACAGACATACGATCAGCATTACTGCAGTTCCTATTTCCACTGTAAACATAACCGGATTTTTCCACATGATTTGTGGTTTCAGCTTAATAAAGGATTCTTTGAATGCTTCTTTGACCAGCTGACGGTCGAACAATGATATTTGTTGATTACTCATGATTTCTTAATGAATTTGACTGAAATATTCAGCGAATGGTCCAAGAGCCAGTGCCGGAAAAAACGATAGAGCTGCGATAATAAAAATCACTGCAAAAATCATAATCCCAAATACAGGCGTATCTGTTTGAAGTGTGCCGGCACTTTCAGGGATATGTTTTTTGCTCGCCAACAAACCAGCAATTGCAAGTGGTCCTATAATCGGCAGATAACGACTTAGCAACAATACAATTCCCGTGGTAATGTTCCAAAACGGATTGTTATCACCAAGACCTTCGAAACCACTACCGTTATTGGCTGCACCGGATGTGTACTCGTAAAGCATTTCGGAAAAACCGTGATGTCCCGGATTGTTCAGCCAACCAGATGCATTTCCATCGTACCAATAACCCATTTCCGTATTGTTATCCACCAAATAAGCAGATAGCGCAGTTCCAGACAGTATAAGTAAAGGATGAAGAATAGCAATAAACGCTGCTATTTTGACTTCCCTGGCTTCAACTTTTTTACCCAGGAATTCTGGTGTTCGACCAACCATAAGCCCCGAAATGAATACTGCGAGTATGATAAAAATGTAGAAGTTTAGAAAACCTACTCCAACACCTCCATAGAACGAATTAGCCATCATTCCTAGCATGGCCATTCCTCCTGTAATAGGCGTAAAACTATCGTGCATGGCGTTTACCGAACCGTTGGAAGTAACAGTTGTAGTTATTCCCCAATAAGCAGAAGCTGTTGCTCCGAAACGCACTTCTTTGCCTTCCATACTCCCGGCAGATTGATCAATTCCCATTGCTGTAATAGCGGAGTTCCCAATATTCTCCTGTGAAATGGAAGGAAGTAATAGCAAAACGAACCCAACGGTCATTACCCCCATAATCATCCAGGCCATTTTTCGGCGTTTCAGGTAGTAACCTAATGCAAAGACCATCGCAATCGGGATCAAGACAATCAGAATATTCTCTACCATATTGGTGAGATAAGTCGGATTTTCAAGCGGGTGTGCGGAATTAACTCCAAAGAATCCACCACCATTTGTTCCGGCTTGTTTAATGGCAACCATTGCCGCAGCCGGACCACGGGAGACTACTTGTGAATCTCCTTGTAAAGTGGTGATTGTTTCTTTTCCCTCCCAAGTCATCGGTGTACCGCTAACTACCAGAATGATAGCAGCTATAAAAGATACCGGTAACAGGATTCGGGTACAACTCTTAATGAAATAATTGTAGAAATTTCCAAGCTGATCGGATTGACGATTACGCATGGCATTGAAGACCATTGCACAGGCAGCCATTCCTGTTCCAGCGGTAACGAATTGCAAAAACATTATTCCACCGACTTGTGAGAGATATGAAAGCCCTGTTTCGCCGGAATAGTGTTGCAAGTTACAGTTAACAAGAAACGAGATGGTTGTATTGAATGCCAGATCTGGCGACATAGAAGGATTATTATCCGGATTTAACGGCAGCCAACCCTGATTGAGCAGGATAAGGAAGCAGATAAAGAACCAGACCAGATTAATTCCCAGTAATGCGTATATGTGCTGTTTCCAGTTCATTTCGCTTGTACCGTCAAGACCACTTAACCGAAAAAAGAAGCGTTCTACCGGTCCGAAAACAGGATCCAGAAGTGTTTTTTCACCTAGGTAAACTTTCCCGATATAACGCCCAAGTGGTATTGCAATTGCAACTGTGATAATGAACATGGCAATGATGCCTAGAAGTTCTGTACTCATGAATTAAAATTTTTCAGGTTTAAGCAGCACATAACCGAGGTAAACAAACACGGCAATGGCAAGTATAAATAGTGCTGTCATGACTAAACGTTTTCAAAAAATTGTACTGCCTTGTAGCACAACCAAAAAAGGGTGAGTGCCAGAACGATTAAAAGAGTTGTTTCCATAAGATATTGTATTAAACTCCATGTGTATTTACCTGCTTCACATACTCTCTTTCCAATAGCTCGGGAAGCGGAATATTTAAAGCAACTTTGTTCATTTCCATGAAAATGGAATAAGAAAATAGAAAACCGTTTACTACTGCATTTCGCATCTCTGCAGTACCCATCCTTAGTTGAGATTCAGCGATTTCGAGGCAATCATTAACCCGTTTAAAATTTCCTTTCAGGACATACTGTTTTGTCAGATCAGCCAGGCGACTCATTTGGCTGTAGTTGTTTCTCTTGCACATCATTTTTTACATTTTGATTGCGCTATGCCAATTGTTGTTCCACAAAACAAGTGGTTTCCGTAACGTATTGTAACTAGGTGGTTTCGCTGAAAAATGGAATTTTGGGGCATAAAAAAAACCTATCAAAATGATAGGCTCTTATCAAAATGATAAGGGGAATATCTACAATCTGTATTCCTCAATTTTCCGATATAAAGTCGCTATTCCGATCTCCAACAAACGAGCTGCTTCCGCTTTGTTTCCATTTGTATGGTTTAACACCTTCTGAATATGCAGCTTTTCCGCACTTGCCATTGAAAATGCCGAGAGTGTATTACTTTTTTGCTCATGAACCAACTGAATTTCGGGAGGGAGTGTTTCTATGGTTAGTGTATCTCCCTCGGCGAGGATTACAGCGCGTTCAAGAATGTTTTTCAATTCTCTGATATTTCCAGGCCAGGAATATAGATTTAGTTTTTCAAGGAAATGCTCCCCTATTTTCATGGGTCTGCGATTGGCTTTTGCGGAGAACTGCCCGACAAAATATTCTGTTAGTAATTTGATATCCTTTATACGTTCACGTAATGCAGGAAGCTCTATCTGGAAAACATTCAGGCGAAAATAAAGATCAGCCCGAAAACGGTGTTCTTCTGATTCTGTCTTTAAATCTCGATTCGTTGCAGCTATTAGTCTAAAATTGGAGTGACTCGGTTTCGTATCACCGATTTTGAAATACTCAGATGTTTCCAGTACCCGAAGCAATTTTGCCTGCAATTCCAAAGGCATTTCTCCAATTTCGTCCAAAAAAAGCGTGCCCCCGTTAGCTTCTTCGATCAATCCTTTCTGATCTTTTATTGCTCCGGTAAACGAACCTTGTTTGTGTCCGAATAATTCGCTTTCCAGGATCTCTTTGCTAAAAGTACTGCAATTGAGCGCAACAAAACTTTTCCCGGAACGGTTACTTGCCACATGAATGGCTTCAGCAAACACTTCTTTTCCAGTTCCTGTTTCTCCTGTCAATAGGACATTGGCATTTGTCCCTGCCACTTTTTTTGCCAATTCAATTGCTTTTACAATTGATGGTGAAGAACCGATTATGGAATCAAACGAATATTTTTTTCCAACTCGTTTTTCTAATTCACGTACACGCTTCTTTAATTCAACCTTTTCGAATGCACGGGAAAGAAGTGGGAGAATCTTATCGTTGTCGTTACCCTTAACTATGTAATCAAATGCACCGTCCTTCATTGCCTGAACGCTGTCAGTAATATTCCCGAAAGCAGTCAATAAGATAATTTCAGTATCCGGATGACATTCTTTTATTTTCGGTACGAGTTCTACGCCTGAACCGTCAGGTAGTTTGACATCGCAAAGAACAACGTCAATGCTCTTATGGGCCATTTTTTTTAAACCTGAAGTGCAATCTCCGGCCTCGCACACGTCATAACCTTCGGATCGGATAATCCGAGCTAATAATGAACGGTGTTTTTCTTCGTCGTCGATAATTAGAAGCTGCTTCAAAGGGGATGTTTTTGTGTTGTAAAGCTACAATGATTTCGGGAATAATTCTATCAAACAAACTGACGCGGTTCAATCATCCTCGTAGAGCATAGCAAATAATGCAGACACAACTAATGCTACTTCTGCCCCATCAACTCCTGTAATCCCCAAAGCATTTCGCTTTGATCAGTTTTAACAGAAAGGGTAAACGTAAAGCAGAAATGAATTAACACTTACACTTCGTCAAGCACCTCAGCATTAATAGCTTTAACGGCTATTCTATTCTTATATAGAAAATAGGTAATATTCCAAACTATCAAACCCACAAATGGATATGTAACTGCCAGGGCACCGACAAAATTCAGTTCTTTTTTTCCTGTTCCTGCTATCATGAGCATCACCCCGAACGTTAATATGGATACTCCCAGGTGAACAAGATTCTGATAGAATCGATGTTCATTAAAAGGCAGTTCTTTTCGGTTCAAAATCAGATGGGCAACAAACATAATGATCAGCGCAGGAATAGAACAAATTGCACTGCAGATCATGGATATTCCCATAATCCCAAGTATTTGTTCACCCATACGTATATTTCTGAATTCGGAAATTCCCGAAAACAAAAGATTTCCGATAAAAGGAAGCAGGACACTTCCAATAACGACGATAATGACCCAATTGGTGAAAGTGCGGTAGAGCGGGATTCGAATAATTTTCATTTTGCAATGAGTTACAGTTGACTAAATGTAATGCTTTTTAAATCCTATGTTACATCGCCTGTTGAAAAAGCAGTTCAAATCGCTACATTTGCGTTAAAATTCAGACAAAATGGAAAAGATTGGGATTATTGGATGCGGGAACTTAGGATTATCATTATTGAAAGGCCTCCGGAAACAATACCCCCAGGCACAACTGTTCGGAACCCGCAGAAATGTTGAATTACTGAAACAATATGAAAACAGTTCTACCCATTTTTCTGCAAATAACGAGGAAGTAATTGCTCAGTGTGATTTCCTGATTATTGCGCTGAAACCTTATATGATCCTCGATTTCCTGAAAGAATTCCAGCCGAATTTTGATCCGGCACGACACACCATTATCAGTGTTGCAACCGGAATTAATTTAAACGAGATTCAAACAGTACTGGGAACTGAAACCTTTTCACTTTATCGTGGAATGCCGAATACTGCCGCAGATGTTCAGGAAAGCATCACCGCTTTAAGCGCACAAAAAGATCCCTTGAACAGAAAAGAAAATGTGACGGAATTATTCAATGCAATCGGCGAAACTGTCTGGATTGATGAAGCATTGATGGAAAGTGCAACCATTCTCGGAGCATGTGGCATTGCTTATGCTCTAAGATTTATTAGAGCAATGATCCAGGGAGGAATTGAAGTTGGATTTGACGCTAAAACGGCGAATAAAATCGTGAGTCAAACCGTAAAAGGAGCTGCACAACTGTTGATTCAGAACGGTTTGCATCCGGAAGAGGAAATTGATAAGGTTACAACACCTAAAGGATGTACGATTGTTGGCTTGAACGAGATGGAACACAGCGGATTCAGCTCGGCACTTATTAAAGGAATTGTGACGAGTTACCAGAAAATCGAGAAGAAGTAAAAAAAGCTCTCGGTGATCTAACGCATAAATGGGAACGTTGTTTACCCGATTGTGATTGGTTATGGAAAGTGATTATCCCCAAGAATATCGACAAGCTGCACGGGAATCAAAACAAGCTGCGCTGCTGAAAAGTGGTGATGCATTCCCCGGAAATGATCATGCTTTAGTAAAAACTGATGATCCCAAAGAATCGGGACAAGTTGCTCGGTTGAAAAATGATGATGCGCTTATAATAAGTGGTCATCCCGAAGCCTGGCGACAAGTTGCATGAGAATCTGGTTAAGTTACCTCCTGAAAAAATCGTCCACACATTGAAGGATCAATTATCTCAGTAAGTTAACATGCCCTTCTATCGATTCCGCAAAGCCCGACTCCTGTGTATTCACTCTTAGTTTCCAAACATAGGTATCTGTTTTGCACAACGCTCCAAGGTAAAAACCATTCCAGGCAATTGTCGTTTCATCCGATTCAAAAATCAATTCGCCCCAACGGTTATAGATTTCCAGTCGGCAAGCAGTCAAATCAAAATTTTCCGACACCACCGGGAAGAACAAATCATTCACTCCATCGCCGTTTGGAGTAAAAGTATTCGGAACATAAATTAATCCCTCTGAATTTGGTATCAGCTTTAATTCAGCAGTATCAACGCAGCCAATTTCGTTTACAGCAACTAAAACAATGTCTATCAACCCGTAGCCCGGATTAAAGAACAGGGTTGGATCGGTTTCTGTTGAAAATGAATTGCCGTTGTATATCCAAACATAGCCTGTAGCATTTTCAGATTGATTGATAAGATCCAGCTGACCGGTAAACTCATCAACATCATCCGGATTTTGAGCAGTTGTGAATTGAGCGTCAACATCAGGATAGATCTGAATTCCCCCGTCAATTCCTTCTGTAACAGAACAACCGTAAGCATTTGTAGCTACAACATAAACCGTATGAATTCCGGAACTTGCGAAATTTGTGGTTAAATACAATTCATCGTTATTCCCAATACTGAGTCCATCCATAAACCATTCAACCGATAAATCGTTAGATGCTTCCAGGTCAAATGAAATCATTGCCGATTGACATGCAGCAATGTCAGAAGCATTGAGCGTAACAATGGGCGAAGGAAGTATTTCGAGAAGAACAGTATCACTGTTTTCACAGCCCAGGCCGTTTGTAACTGTCACAATATATTCTGTACCCGCAAGCGAAACATTTATAATTGATGGATTGGCTATAGCCGCGTTATTTAACCCTGTCGACGGTGACCACTGGTAAGAATTTCCGGCTTCCGCTGTAGAACCGATCAGGTAACTGTTTCCATCATTCTGACATGCCGATTGATCTGATCCGGCACTGGCGAATGGTAAATTACCCACAACAATATTAAACGATACCACTTCACCGGTACAGCCATTCAATATCGGGGTAATATCAATTGTTCCTGCAATCGGGTTCGATTGATTATTTATAGCAGTGAAGTCGTTAATATTTCCTGTTCCCGCTGAAGTAAGACCAATGGCTGTATTTGAATTCGTCCAATTGAAAGAAATACCGGAAGGAGTTCCTGAAAAAGATGGAACAATACTTAAATCGCCTGAGCAAAAAAGAAGATCTTGTAACGGATCAGCAACCGGAGTCGGGCTTACGTTAATCGAAACGGTTTCTGTTAGTATAGTTGAGCACGAAGCGGGTGCCGGTCCCTGAGCATTTAACAATTCAAAGTCTACTGAAGCAGAAAGTACGCCGACATTGATCAATGTATCTCCTGAAGGCGGAATTAAAAGATTATAAATTGAAGTTCCATCGGTATAATCTACCATTGACCACGGAGTTCCTGAGATGGTAAATAATCCTTCCTCTCCTGAACATATCGTTGAGTTCACCGAAACAGAAGCAGATGGAAGAGCAAGAACATTGATAGTCTTTGAAACCGAACATCCAGAATCATTGGTGTAAGTGATCATTGCCGTTCCGGAAGAAACACAGGTAATTAATCCTGAATTATCGACTATTGCAACTGAAGCGTTTGAGGAAACCCACGGATTCACAGAATTAGGAACTCCCGATCCTGTCCATTGAACAGTTGTTCCCTCACAAATAACCGAATCGCCTGAAATAATTGGTATCGGATTTACCTGAACCTGTGCTATCAGATCAACGATCGCCGAACAGCCTTCTTGATTCGTAACACCAATTAAATTGAACTCCATCGTTCCTAAAGGATTGGCATAAACATAGGCCGTTACTAAATTTGCCGCGTTACCGGTGATACTTTGTATAGGTCCACCATTAACCGAGTAAGTAAAAACAAACGGAGTACCACCGTTGATACCGCTAAAGACAAAAGGAGTTGATTGATTTTCACAGGCCGACAAATTACCCGAAAGTGTAGCTGAAGGAGTTGGTTTTACAATAACTGAGGCCATTCCCGTTTGATTTTGCGAGCAGCCATTTGCACTCGAAACGCTCACTAAGTTGTAGTTAAATGTTCCTGTTGCAGTTGTTGGAACCGACAGTGTCACCGAATTTCCACCTGAGGTTGAAATAGTTTGGTTTACACCACCGTTCAGATTATATGTAAAAGTATATGGTGCCGTTCCATTAGAACCGGTAAATGTTACAACGGGCTCGGGATCGTTCTGACAAACGCTTGCTGTTCCTGAAATAGCTGAGACTGGCATCAGGCTTACGTCAACAGTTACCGATCCTGACTGGGCTTGCGAACAACCTGCACTTGAAACCGAAATAAGCTGATACACGTATGAACCGGCTGCAGTATTCGTCTGATTGATAGTTGCTGTTGATCCTCCCCCGCTGAGAATTATTTGCGGAGGCCCTCCGTTTAAGGTATAAGTAAATGAATAAGCCCCAAAGCCATTCGCGCCGGTAAAAACAACTGGAGTATTCCCTGAATTCTGGCATACTGCAGCACCTCCGGAAATAGTTGCCGTTGGAAGTTGGCCTACTGTAATAACAGCGCTTCCAAATTGATTTTGTGAGCATCCATTTGCAGAGGAAACACTCGATAAGTTGTAAAAAAAAGTTCCGGTAGTGCCAGTCGGTGCCGAAATAGTTGCCGTATTTCCACTTCCGCTGGAAACAGTTTGGTTCGGACCACCACCAAGGTTATAGGTAAAAATATAAGGCGCAGTACCATTTGATCCCGTAAATGTAATTACCGGCTGCGGATCGTTTTGACAAACTGCAGTTCCTCCCGAAATAGTTGCTGTTGGTACCGGATTAATTGCAATGGTCACTGAACCTGGCTGCGCTTGTAAACAACCTGAATTAGTGACCGAAATAATGTTGTATGTAATTGAACCAACTGATGTCGTTGGGACATTGATTGTAGCCGTATTCGACGATAAACTTGAGCTGATAGATTGAGTCCCGCCGCCGTTTACTGAATAGAAAAAACTATATGGATAAGATGCGCCATCTGAACCCGTAAACGTTACCGGAGTAGTTCCGGAACCTTGACAAACCGAATTATTTGCAGAAATGGTTGCAGTTGGCATCGGTGTAATCATAATTGTTGCCGTGGCACTTTGATTTTGTGAACACCCGTTGCTGCTGCTAACATTCGACAAATTATACAAAAATGTTCCGGCAACATCTGAGGGAGCAGAAATCGTAATCAACGAAGTGACACTTGTAACCGTTTGATTCGCTCCACCATTAATATTGTAAGTAAATGTATACGGTGCTGTTGCCCCCGAGCCTGAAAAAGTTACTGTTGGATTTCCGCTGTTCTGGCATATTGCTGCATTTCCACTAATTGCTGCTGCAGGCAAAGTATTCACTATAACTGTTGCAGAACCAGCCTGGCTTTGAGAACAGCCCGCTGAACTCACACTCACTAATGTGTACACAAAGGTTCCCGCTGTGCCTGTTGGTACATTCACCGTAACAGAAGAAGAAGCACCCGAATTAACTGTTAGGTTTGCTCCGCCGTTGATTTGATAGGTAAAAATATATGGTGCCGTGCCATTTGCTCCTGTGAACGTAATTTGGGGAGATGCAGAACCCAAACAAACCGTAGTTGTACCTGAAATGACTGCTGTTGGTATGGGTTTAACAGTAACAATTGCCAAAGAACTTACATTCTGCGAACAGCCATTTGCACTGGCAGCACTTACCAAAGAATACGTAAATGTTCCGGCAGTTGTTGTTGAAACAGGAATCGTAGTGGATGATGAAGCACTCACCGTTTGATTGGCTCCCCCGTTCACATTGTAAGTTAATGTATATGGAGCAGTTGCCCCACTTCCTGTTAAGGTCACATTCGGAGAAGCGCTATTCAAACAAACAGAAGTTGTTCCTGTAATGGTTGCGCTGGGTGAAGGTTTTACAACAATTATAACTGTACGAGTTCCTGTAAGGCAAGTACCAAGCGAACCGCTAATAGTATAGATATAGGTTCCCGCAACTGTAGTAGGGACGTTCAAACTAACCGCTCCAAATGTACTATTACTGATTGACAATTGAGGTCCTCCATTCACAGTATAATTGTACGTAGCTCCTGTAGCAGTGCTATTCCAGATATTGATTACAGGAGATGTTCCGTTTTGGCAAACACTAGTGGTGTTGACCGATGCAGAAATTATAGCCATTGGAAAAACAATAGCGCTGCCAACGCCGCTTAAAGTTCCAGTACAACCATTACTTGAAACTGTTCCCCCGGTAATCGTATATGTTGTTGGCCAAGACCCCATATTCGTCGGTCCGGATACAGACATTGGGCTACCTCCTGAAAAAGTATAAGGTATACCATTAACAGAAAAACTATAGGTATAAGGTGCTATCCCTCCCGATGCAGTTAAAGTAACCGTAGTGCTTCCGCAATAACCCGAAATGGCAGCTGTTCCTGTTGGATTTGTACATGGAACCGGAACCACGTTTATTATGACTTGATTCTGTATTGGATTCAGGATACACGGACATTTAAATGATGAAGTTGCTCCGATCAAATCGATGATATACGTTCCTAGCGTGTTAGTTGGAATTGTAATTGTGGCAGTAGATGAACCCGAAGCCGTTGTAATTGTTTGTACCGGTCCGCCGTTTATGGTATAGCTGAACGTATAAGGTGAGACACCTCAGATCGGAAGAGCGTCGTGTAGGGAAAGAGTGTAGATCTCGGTGGTC
>CAMLIF010000097.1 GCA_946479985.1 uncultured Flavobacteriales bacterium | reverse complement strand
GGGGTTTTGTTTGTAGTAAATCCCGGCATAATGAACCAAAGAATCGTCGGCATTTTCATTCAATACAAGGATATACTGAACCAAATCCATTTTCTCTTTCTTTGAAGTATGATAAGCTTTTTCGGCTAATAATACAGGATCGTTTTGTGGTTCAAAAACCTTAATCCCCAGTCGTTTCATTGTCGGAACATCCATCCCTCCAACAAAAGTTTTTGCCAACTCTCCGTTTGGATTAAAATAAAGCAGAGTAGGATAAGCACTAATTTGGTATGTCGACATTACGGAAGGGCCATCTTCCTTTTCTCCGTCAACTTTGATGCAGATAAAGTTTTTATTGTAGTACTCACTTATTGCTGGATCTTTGAAAGTAGTATTTGCCATGTACTTACATGGTCCGCACCAAACTGCAAACACATCCACGAAAAGTGGTTTGTTCTCTTTTTTTGCGAGGGCTTTCCCTTCGGCAAGTGTAAGATGTTTAAATTCTATCTGACCGAATGCAACGGTCGTAATGAATGAAGTAATCAGCAATAAATATTTCATGACTTACTTTTTAGGGTGAAATGAATCAAGTATTTTGTCGGCAGTTTTTGCATATTCTTTATAGATAATATCTTCTGCTATAAAAGTTACTACATATACCTTGCCTGAATAAATATAGGTTCTTTGCAGGTAACGTTTTTTTGTATTGTTCTGGCTCGCTTGGTATTCTAAATGCAAACAATCTTTTCCGTTTTCTTTAACAATCTCCTTTTCGATCATAACATAGTCGGGCATGTACTTACTTAACTGGTCTTCTGTCAAATCTTTAAACCGCTCAAGATTGATAGTGTCGCCAATTTCCTGGATAAGAACTGTTACATTCTCGGGAACTACATCTGTTTTCGTGTCTTGTGGAGCAACAACTGCAAAATTTAAATTCCCGTACTTGTCTGTAGCGTTGATCCAGTCGCTTGGAAATGAAATGGAAAATAATTCATCCTCGTAACTAATGAATTTCACACCATTATTTGTTTGTTTTTCAGTTGATTCACAGCTGGATATGAGGCCAAGAGTTAGAATTAAAAAGAGGCAATTGCGCATATTTATATGATAGTTTTCTATTATAAACGTATTCGGGCAAAGGTAGTAAGTTCACAGCATACATTTTAGTTATCGAAAAGTTAAAGTGACTGATTCAAAATGCCTTTCTTACCTTCGCAATACAATTATTGACCTCTAAAAGAATACCGCGAATTTGTCGCGAGTATTTTGAACCGGTTGTTTACCTTTTTGCTACTTTAAACATTAGGAAAAAAAGAAGTGTGTTTTCAGACGATTTAAATAAAGAATTAAAACAACTCTATAAGAAGTTTCCGGATATAAAAAAATATCTGGCAACAATGAGCTGCGATTCGGTTACCGCAGAAGATCTGTTCCAGGAAGCCTTATTAATCTATGCCCGAAAAAGAAAACAGGAAGATTTTGTGTTAACTGTAGAGCCCTTCTTTTTTGTAAAAAGCACCTGTCGATTGCTTTGGATGAACGAAGCAAGGAAGATCCAGGGAGCACGAACCCAAAGTCTTGAATACGATGTTCCCGAAGTGGCCGATGATTGGATGGCTAAGGAATTTAAAATTCGAAGCATAGAACAAAAATTATCCGAGATTGGCGAACAGTGTAAAGAACTGCTGCAGCTTTTTTATGCTAAGGGGTTGAATATGGTTGATATTGCAAGCAAGATCGGACTTCGGAATGATAAAGTAGCGAAAGCCCAAAAATACCGCTGTATTCAGAAGCTGAAAGACAAACTTGCTGAAGAATCAATTGTTTATGAATCTAATACGTTCATGTGATGGAAAACAATTGGAATCAACTCATAGAGCGCTATTTACAGCATGAGCTTTCGGAAGAAGGCAGAATAGCTTTTGAACAGGAACTTCAATCGAATCCTGAATTACAGATGGAATTCGAATTGCACAATCTCATTCGAGCCAGCGCTATTCGTTCGGTGGAACGTGCACAGATTGTTCAGATCGGAAAAAGCTACCATTTTTACAAAACGTTCAAAATGTTAGGTATGTACTCGGCCGTGATAATCGGAACGGTTGTGGCAGTTTGGGCAGCGGGAATGTTCCAGAAAACTTCTCCGGCTGAAAATCACCCGCCAATTGCATTGGTGAATGATAGTATTCCGAGCGGACCGGTTGTAGATTCAACGATTACTGCTGAGCCAGCAGAACCTGTTGTTTTTGCACCGAGATTTTACACGAAGAATGTTCCCGGCGGAGTAAAGATCATAAGTCTCCCGATGGATACAACTCCTGTAGAAAGTTCGAAAGAACCTGGGAAAGAGAGTGAACCTGTAAAGAATCCTGTGACCGTGGAAAAAGCAAAAGAGAAAGAGAAAGAGAGCCTTCCCAGAAGTTTGGTCGTCACTACGAAGTTTGGGTTTGGAAAACCTGTGATAACGAGCCGAGATGCCAATTACCTGGATTTCCAGAAGAACGGTGAAGATTTGAAGAAACGAAGCGTTTATACGGATGAAGAAGGGCTGCATATTGTGAATCCGGAGGAAAAACTTCATTTTGTTTTTGAACGAACAGTTGATTCAAAAAAGAAAAAACAAGGATTGGTTTGGAATTCAGAACCTGTTCCTGTTGAAGATACAACCACTCATCGTGCTGTTATCCGATCTGTAAGAAATGATTAAAACACTTATTCTATTGATGATTTTTCTGAGTTTTTATTCTTCCGGAATAGGGCAGGCTTGTTCTATGAAAATTCATAATATTTCCATAGATACGTGCATTCTTAACCCGGCAGCCCGTAAAATCCCGAAAGGATCGCAGAACATCAAACTAATTCTGAAAACTGCCAGAAAAGTTTGTGTAAGCGAACAGGACAAAGCATACTTTGCATATACTTATATAGCTAGTCATTTTTTGTACGACTACAGCAGGGCAAAACAGATCCGAAAGAAAAAGGTAAAACGCGAACTGTATATCAATGAACTGCTGAGCAAGAAAAAAGGAGTTTGCGGCGATTTTTCCAATTATTTCAAACTTCTCTGTGATAGTCTCGGAGTAAAATGCCTGCGTGTTGACGGTTACACGAGTGGCGGCATGTTCTTTATTACCCCCGACGAATCACTTTTTGATCATGCCTGGAATATTGTTTCAATTGATGGCAAATGGATGTATGTTGACGTAACCTGGGCAATGGGCGACGGTAAATCACTAAAAAGCTTAGATAAAATCGATTACAGCTATTTGTTTACAGATGAAAACGATTTTAACCTGTCGCATTTGTCTGCTGACCCGGTTTATCAATTGTCAACAACTAAAAAAACATTCAAAGAATTCAGATGGCGTGAGAAACAATTCCCCAATCAGCGAGATTCTACGGTGAACGTTTTGATAGATGAACGATATGCGATGTCAGATAAAGACCGACGATTCGCCGAATTGAAAAGCCAGCTTACATTTTCGAAAGCTCCTGAAATTGCTGTTTTCAGTTCGGTAGTACTCAAAATATATTCTTTGACAGATAAAAAGAATCCGGCAATTAAAAAGCTCAAAATGGCGCATTACGAAGAAGCGATAGCCTGGTTTGTTGATTTGCGGGCTTATTCGGAAGAATTGGGAAATCGCGATCAGAAAAAACTTGAACAGAGCATTCAGTATGAAATCAAAGAGTGTCAGAAGAAAATGGAGAAACTCAAGAGTTAATATCAAGCGTAAACTGAAGAGTTACAAGTTATTTGATATTTGACACGCGACATTAGATACTCGTCACTCCGTAATTCGTAATTTTACGCCATGGTTCAAGATTTCAATATACTTCCCGGAATAAAAAAGCGCTTGATCGAGTTGGGATTCGAAAATGAAACTCCGATTCAAAAACATGCGTGGAAATATCTGTTGGAGAAACACCAGGATTACGTTGGACAATCACATACCGGTTCAGGTAAAACAATTGCTTACGGAGTACCTTTATTGCAAAGAATTGATCCGAAAGACAAAGATGTTCAGGCAGTTATTTTGGTTCCTACGCGTGAATTAGTGATTCAAACTGCTAAAACAATTTTCAAACTTTCTAAACATTTGGATAAGATATTCCTGGATAGTTTAGTAAAAGGAGAAGGTCTGGAAGAACAAAAACGGCGATTACAGCGCCCAACTCATATTATTGTGGCAACGCCCGGACGTTTGCTTGAACTGCTCAAAATGGGCGCGCTTTCACTTCGCAGAGTAAAAACTATCGTGATGGATGAAGCCGATGAATTGTATGCAAAAGGGTTCATGAAAGAAATCGACAAAATTCTGGCCTATACGAACGATTTTCATAAAAAATGGCTGTTTTCGGCAACTATTCATGGTGAACTGACAAAGTGGATCAAGGAAACGATGGATAAAGAGGCCCCGCAAGCGATTATCAAGACACAGAATGTCATGAATCCGCGTATTGAGCATCAATACCTCGAATGCACAAAGGATGATAAGACCATGCTTTTGCTGGAGTTTTTGGGATCGATGAAAAAAGCCCGTGGAATTGTTTTTTGCAGAACAAAGGGCGATGTGGAATACGTAGCTAAATTTCTGCGTACTCACGAGTTGAAAGTCACTGAAATTTATGGCGAAATGTTCCCGAAGGAAAGAGAAAAAGCCATACGCATGTTCCTGAACGAACAAACACAATATTTGGTAGCTTCCGACATTGCTGCCCGCGGAATGGATTTTCCCGATCTGGCTTTTGTAGTGCATTATCAATTGCCGGATGATCCGGATTATTATACCCACAGAAGCGGAAGAACAGCCAGAGCAGGAAAACGCGGTATTTCACTGAGCCTCGTAGAACCGGTTGAAAGAAAGAAACTGCGCTACATCCAGGAACTTTTAAGTGTAGATTTTATTCAATTATAGATTTCTTTTCAGCAGCTAACTGGGGCTCTTCTTTGCGGTTTACTTTAAAGAAAACTGTTAGGAAAGAACCGCGGAGAAAGAAGATTGCAAAGGGAAATTGTTAGTCATGGCTGACAGTTTGTTAATCTCGTAAACCCTATTGAGCAATGCTGAGAATGATTTTCTCGTCGGGAATTTCATTTCCGGTATAAGCTTCACTATTTTCAATGCTCAGTTCATGCTGAAATTCAAACAGGAGCATAGCACAATCGTCGGTTTGATCGTTGTCTTTTTTCCAGTTTTCGTAATTATCGACTATACTGTGAAAAATAGCCGATGATGAAAGCTTGCTGTTTTCAAGAAGGCAAATTCGTAAACCCTTCTTGCCCCATTTTTTCTGATTCTTCGCTCCGAACTGATCTGTCAAACCATCTGTGAATAAAAGAATCTTGTCATTTGCATCCAGCTGAATAACCTGGTTGTAAAATGGTTCAACTCTTCCGTAAGTCAACCCGATTGGAGAGCGTTGTCCTTTCAGTTCAATAATCGATTGGTTTTTGATAATCCATAACGGCATTTGCGCGCCTGAGAAAGTGAGTTTTCCTGTGCGTTTATTGAGCAGGAAAATACTGATATCCATTCCGTCAAGTCGCTGTTCGGTTTCTGTATTGAATCGCCGGCTAATGATAGAACGTAATTGATTGAGCAGGTTTGCCGGATTATTTAGTCCGTTCGAATACAATTCATCCAGCGTATTCATTCCTAAAACACTTATTAATGCACCGGGAACTCCATGTCCGGTACAATCTGCAAGAGCGAACAATACAAACTCAGAATTCCCGCGTTTGAATTCTTTCATCCAGTAAAAATCACCCCCAACCAGGTTTTTCGGAGCATAATGAACATAAGCTTCCTGAAACTGCTGCCCGATTTTTCGCTGAGAAACCAATAACGATTTCTGAAGATTTTGGGCATAGTTCAAACTTTCAACAATTTCTGTATGCTGCTGCTCCAGGAGTTCATTTTTATTTCGTAATGATTTTGTTCTGTTTTGAACCCGTTCTTCCAGGTAAATCACCTCGTGCTGAATCTTTCTGGCCAGCTGATAAAAACGTTTGGTTAAGATTCCCAATTCGTTTTTGGGAAGTAAGAATTCTACCGGTCGCTCTTTGTAATTGGAAGAAATGAAACTGGTCATTGCGTTTTGCAGTGTCTGAACTTGTCCTGCCAGCCTGCGAATACACCAAAAAGCAATGAGAATAATCAGGAAAATAATGATTCCGGAAGCTACGAGCTGTATTTTAAGGTAATTACTTGAGATCAGCGAGTTCTGCTGAAGAAGTTTGCTTCTGTTTGCCCGTATTTCAGCCTGAAGCGATTCGGTTGAACCGATCAGATGTTCAAAATGCGACTCCGGATTTCCGTATAACAATCCAAGTAAAAGCTGCGCATCAACAAAGTTACTGTTGTAATAGCGAAGTTCTTTATTGTTCGGATTCTTAGCAATTAGTTTCTCGAATACAGCTGCATGTTTTAAAGCATAAGAATCGTCTAAACGCATGAAATAATCTTTTTCATGTCTGCGAAGTTCCAGAACACTTTTCTCTAATTGTGGTACATTGTTTTCTACGTAATGAATGGATTTACGCATTTCTCCCAGTACGCCGAATTCTTTGAAACCAAGCTGCTGAACGGTTTCGTACAGTGATGTTTCATTTTTTTTCATTGTACGGATTTTCTGAAACAAGTCATTTCCGGGAGCGAAATGCAGGGCACAGTTCTTCTGGAAATTAAAGTAAAAACGGGAAGACTGTAATGCGTAATCCTGAGGTTTGCACGCAACCGAATCAAATAAACTGCTTTGCTGTGCATAATCGAGCAATTGTTCCTTGTGTTTTTGCAAGGTTTCCGCAATCTGATCTATTTGGAGAAGCTGGAGATGATTGTTGTGTAGTTTTTGCGTGATCGTATAACTGAAAAGGGCAAAAAGACCAATTACAAGTACGAAAGCACCGAAAACCAAAAGCAATGTTTTTTTCATTCGTTCTTATTCGGTACAAAGTTGATGAATGCATCTTGGTTGGATATAAAGCCGGGATGAAGCAATAATTAAGCTTTTGATTGCAGGTAATAAGTGAACCATAATCCAACCAGATGATTCTGATGTATTTAGTTTCGTTTGAATTCCGGTTGAAATCAACAATTGTTTACAGGCCGATAAGTTTGCGTTAAGAGATTAACAAATTGAGAAAGCATAAAATTGGAAATACCTAAATCAGGGTATAGTGACTAACCTGAGAAGGAATACTTTTGTTGTTTAGAATTAGTCTAAACAAATTTAAGAGTTTTGGGGACGATCAAAATAGTCATAGCAGATACCGCATTTATTGTCAGAAGAGGTATAAAAAATCTGATAGAAGAAAACTGCGATTTTCAGTTCATCGGTGAAGTTACTGACGCAAAAACGCTTGAACTTCTTTTCAAAAACACACTTCCCGATGTACTAATTGTAGATCATTGTTGTGATGATTGTTTTTCCATTGATTTTATCGACAGCGTAAAAAAGAATTATCCATCGGTTCAGATCCTGGTAATTTCTCATGAAAAATCAATCGAACAAATCAATAACCTGCTTCGAATCGGAATTAAGAACTACGTACTGAAAAACTGTTCGGAGAGTGAGCTGAATAAAGCCATTTACAACTGTTCCCTGAATAAAAAATTCTTCTCTGAAGACATTATCGATGCACTCTTAGAAAACGAGATTGCATTGAAGCAAACTAAAAACATTGGCGATCTGACTGAGCGCGAGTCAGAAATTATCCGTTTGCTGGTAAACGGGAACCGACCGAAAGAAGTAGCCGAAATGCTCCATATCAGCTTATATACGGTAAATACGCACAAGAAAAATATTTACAGAAAGTTAGGCGTAAACCACAGCTACGAGTTGGCGAAATATGCTGTAGAAGCCGGATTCATGATCCAGGATTAATTGCTTCGTACCCATAATCAGGTAGTATAAATGAACCGAAGAGGGGATTGCAGAAACCTCATTCATATCTGACATTTGCAAAATCTATTTAGAATGATTCTAATTAGTAATTCAAAAACATACAAAATGAAACGAATTTTACTTACGGCTTTTGCAGTTGCAGCAGTATTTCAAATGAATGCACAGGTAGTAACAGATACAGTTACACTTGGAGCCGGTTATGCCAACCAGGTTTGGTACAGTTTAGAAAATGATGACCAGGAGGTTGCTCCGAGAAATGAGTGGGATCTGGCATTCGATTTATCTGGCTTCGGAACATCAATCCACGCAAACACGGTAACCGGAATGGAGGTTTATACCTATCCGCTTGGTGGTATTGCTGATTGGGATGCAGTTGATATTTCAGATATTGCAAACTGGGCAAAGCAATATAACGCTGAAGATAGCTGGGCTGTCGGAGCTTTGGACCAAACAAACGGAAGCACAGATCCTTTTGATGTTGGCTGGGGAATGTACAATGTAAATACCCATGTTATTTCCGGTGATTCTATCTTCATCATTAAGCTTGTTGACGGAACGTTTAAAAAGCTAATCGTTACTTCTATGGCTAGCGGAGTTTACAACTTCAAATATGCTGACATCAATGGTTCAAACTTACAGGAGCAAACACTTGTTAAGGCAGATTATCCGGGTAAAAACTTCGGTTACTTCTCTTTAACAAATAATGCAGCACTAGATCGAGAGCCGCTTTCTACCGACTGGGATTTATTATTTACACAATACACAGGATTTATTCCGACACCATATACTTTAGCCGGAGTTTTGTCTAACAAAAACGTAACTGTATCGCAGGTCTCAGGTGTTTCTGATCCTGCAACTTACGAAGAATGGTATGCTCAGACCTACGCAGAAGAAATCAATATTATTGGTAGTGATTGGAAAACCTATTCAGGGTCTTGGGTTATTCAGGATGATTTGGTATTCTTCGTAAGCACAACTGCAGGTGATATCTGGAAAGTAGTTTTCACTGGTTTCGGTGGAACGGGAACAGGACAATTTATTTTCACAAAAGAGAAAATGAGTACCGCAAGCGTTAACGAATTAGGCCAAACAAACTTCTCATTCATTACATACCCGAACCCGTCTGTAAACGGAAATACAACATTGGTTTACACACTGGGTGAAAATGCAGCTGCAGGAATAGTTTCCGTGTATGCGCTTTCAGGAGAATTGGTTTACAATTCAACTTTGGAAACTACAAAAGGAATTCACAATCAAACTTTAGATGTATCTGCCCTGAACCAGGGAGTTTACATTGTAAACATGACTTTCGACGGTGCCGTAACTCAGCAGCGTTTGGTAGTGCCGTAACTCAAAAACAAAGCAACACCCGAAGTCCGGTATCGCCTGATAAGGCGATACTGGATTTTGTAATTATAAATAACAACTATGAGAAAAATTACAATTTTGTTCACCCTGGTACTTGCATTCACAGTAAACGCACAGACCAAATCAGCAGTTCCGGTAGTAAAAATGAATCCGACCGAACTGGCTAAATTCAACCAGGACAAAGAAGCTATTAAAGCAATGGCGGGAATTTACAAAGTGACCTTTGAGTTCGGAGAAACGTTTTCGCCCGATACCAGTTACAAGTACCATGATCGTAAATTCGACGAAGGAATTGAGTATGTAACAATTGTTGAGGAATCGGACAAGAAAATTGTATTGCAGCATTTGTTGATCGTGAGTGATTCAATGATCATCAAACACTGGCGGCAGGACTGGATATTTGAAGCAACATCGGTGCTTTCTTTTTACAAAGACAATGAGTGGATTCAGGAGAAAATTCCTATGGAACGCGTGAAAGGGACCTGGACTCAAAAAGTATATCAGGTAGATGATTCTCCACGCTATGAAGGTTACGGAACATGGATTCATGCTGATGGAAGACACTACTGGGAAAGTGTTGCTGATGCTCCGCTCCCTCGTCGTGAGTTTACAAAAAGAAGTGATTACAATGTTTTGAAACGCCATTCACACGTTGAGATCACGGCAACAGGCTGGACATTCGAACAAGACAATGAGAAAATTTTGCGCAAAGACGGTGTAGACAAATTGTTGTGCTGGGAAAAAGGAGTAGAGAAATTTACCAAAGGAAATTATACGGCACAACCTGCCATCGATTACTGGAACAAAACCGCTAAATACTGGGCAGACGTTCGTAAGGTATGGGATGAAGTTTACAAAACGAATGCAAGTGGTTTGACTTTAACCAAGAAAGTAAACGACAAATTGCTGTTCGAAGCTTTGTTCGACCTGGCTGATGCTAATTCTGACCCTTCGAAGTATGTATCTGCTGATGCTTCAACGAAAATCAAATCTACCATTGATTCATACGTAGTTAAAAAATAAAACCCAATGAGATTCTGTATTTCACTTGTTGCTTTTCTTGGAAGTGTGATTTGGTCGTTTGGTCAGGAAATCAAGGTTGTTGATTCTGATCTGAAAACTCCGGTTGAAAACGCCCGGATCAGCCTTCGATGTATTGCTTCCGGTGAAATACAGACTTATCAATCCGATAAAAAAGGAATTGTTTTACTTCCTTCCGATCAGGTTTGTGCAGAATTTGAAATCGCAATCAGCCATAATTCCTTCGAAACGTTCAAAACAACTTATTCCTTCACCGAAACCAGGACATTTCAAATCGAAACGAAATCCGGTACAATTGACGAAGTAGTTATTACTGCTCAATACACTTTGGGAACTGCCGAAAAAGCAGTTCAGAAAATCAAAGTGATTGATCGCAAAACGATTGATCAAATGGGTGCACAGAATCTCAAAGATGTGCTCTCAAACCAAATGAATATTCGTTTGTCGCAAGACAATATTCTTGGAAGCAGCATGAGCCTGCAGGGGATTTCAGGACAAAATGTCAAAATCCTAATCGACGGAGTTGCTGTAACCGGACGCGTGAATGGAAATGTCGACATTTCGCAGATCAATATGAACAATGTTGAGCGAATTGAAATTGTGGAAGGCCCGCTTTCTGTGAATTACGGAACAGATGCACTTGCAGGAACAATCAACATCATAACAAAGAAATTTCAAAAACCGAGTTCGTCAGTATCTGTTTCTTCGTATTACGAAAGCGGCGGACAATATAATTTTTCGGGACGATTGGCACATTCAACCAGCAAATACACTTTTTCCCTGTTAGGAGGAAGGAACTATTTCGATGGCTGGAAGACGGCTGATCAGCCTTTTTTGATTGAAAAAGAGGTGCTGGCTGATTCGAACCGTGTAAAAGACTGGAAACCGAAAGAGCAGTATTTTGCTACATTCTTTGCCGGGAGAAAGATCAAAAACCTGCGGCTTGGTTTAACATCCGATTATTTCTACGAACAGATTATGAATCGCGGAATGCCCCGTGCTCCTTATTTCGAAACTGCGTTTGATGATTATTATACAACCAATCGATTAAGTAATTCGGTAACGCTGAATGGTAAAATAGTTCCGAATGGTTCTGTAAACGTTATTTTCGCTTACAATTATTATCAGCGGATCAAAAATACATTTATCAAAGACTTGACAACGCTCGATCAAAATTTAACCGCAACTCCGAGCGATCAGGATACCTCTAAATTCCTGAATTTTACTGCACGCGGAAGTTATGCAACTGCTTATTCGAACAGCAAAATCAACGGTGAAATAGGGTATGATCTTCAGCATGAAACCGGACTTGGGATTCGAATTAAAGACGGCAGCCAGGAAATTGGCGATTATGCCGTTTTTGCCAGCGCCGAGTATAAACCATTTGAGAAATTGATCCTTCGCCCGGGAATTCGTGCCATGTACAATACCGCTTATAAAACACCGCTCATTCCATCGTTTAATGCGAAACTGGATGTTGGAAAACATTCTTCCATTCGTGCGTCTTATGCAAGATGATTCAGAGCTCCTTCTTTAAAAGATTTGTATTTCTACTTTGTGGATATTAATCACAATATCCAGGGAAATCCGGATTTGAAAGCAGAGAGTTCGCATAATTTTTCGACTTCTTATAACACGCGTTTTACCTGGAAGAAAACACAGTGGAAATTCGAGAACAGTTATTTCTACAATACGATTGAGAATCTGATTTCGTTGGTCCAGGTTACTTCAACCGAATATTCGTATTTCAATTTGAGTCGTTATAAATCGTTAGGTATCCAGCTACAGGCAGAAATGTCCTGGAAAAATCTGACTACAACATTGGGCGGTTCGTATGTCGGAAGATACAACGAGTTGTCAGAAACATTCGACTCAAAAGTATTTACTTATTCTCCGGAAGGAAGATTGAATCTGCAATACGCCTGGACAAAACAGGCAGTCGTGTTTTCTGTCTTTTACAAATACACGGGTGTCACACCTGGTTTTACATTGGATGAAAACAGCCAGCTTCTAACAACTACAGTTTCCGACTATCACATGATGGATTGTTCCGTTTCCAAATCGTTTTACAAGAAAAGAGTGATGTTTGTGATTGGAAGTAAAAACATTTTCAATGTGAAAAGCATTTCAGGAACTACCGCCGGAAGTGCTCATTCAAGTTCTTCCAGTACTATTCCATTGGCTATGGGAAGAACGTTCTTCGTGAAACTGGATATTAACCTTACAACCCGCGCAAAATGAAATATTCGTTGATCTTAGTTCTTTTCGTTTTGTTTGCAGCAAGCTGTAAAAAAGGTGAATTACCGGTTCCAAAACACGATTCGGGAAGTGTAATTACAACTGCTGTGAACATGGAATCGAATTACAAATACCAGATTTATTATGATCTGAAAACGAATACGGTTGTGGGCAAGAATTTGAAATCTGCCTGGGATCTTGGTTTTGAAGCAACTCCGGATGGAAATCACATTATTTTGAACGGATCGAAAGCCATGTATGCTTTTGACACAGAAGAAACCGATTTTGATGCTGTTACAGATACGCTTGGATTTATGGCAGGAAGAAGTTGGGATGAACCATCCGGAAACCTGGATTCCACTGCCGTTGGCGAATGGGAGGAAACCAATCACGTTTACATTCTCGATCGCGGTTACAATGAAAACGGTATTCACCAGGGATTTCGAAAAATTGTCTTTGAATCGGTAGACCAGGATTCATACCATGTAAAATTTGCTGCTCTGAACGGAACCGGATTAACAACTCTGACCATTGACAAAGACGATACTTATAACTTCGCATTTTTATCATTTACCACTTCATCGACAGTCATGATTGAGCCGCCCAAAGCCGATTGGGACCTGGTTTTCACTCAGTACGTTCATGTGTTTTATGAGCCTGAACTTACAACTTACCTGGTGACAGGCTGTTTACTGAATCATTCCGGTACACGTTCTGTTTACGACGGAGTTTCTGTGTTCTCAGATATTTCTTTCGACGACATTCCGAATTATTCATTTACCAGCGCCGTGAATACTATCGGCTACGAATGGAAGGAATTCGACGGAACAATTTACATCGTTCATTCCGAAAAGAACTATGTCATTGAAGATCGCGACGGATTGCATTACAAACTTCACTTTATTGATTTCTACAACAATTCCGGAGTGAAAGGAAACCCGAAGTGGGAGTATCAGCAGTTGTAAGCCAGATTTATTCGATTGGATCTGGGTGTAAATAACCGGGAAATAATGCATCGCATCCCAACTATTTATTTAGCGAAGACTAAAGTATTATCCGTTATCAAACAACCTGATATATTAGATTATAGGTATATTTGAGGAGAAATACTTTACAATGAGAATAGCACTTATCCTTACTTTTTTTCTTACTTCTTACAGCTTTTCCCAATCAGTTGATTATCATTTAAGAATGACAAAACCTCAAAATCACTATTATGAGGTGGAAATGGAGTTGAACAATTTCAAACAAACGGAATTGACTATAAAACTGCCGGTATGGGCACCAGGTTCTTATTTGGTTCGCGAGTTTTCCAAGAACGTAAATATGGTGAAAGCCTATGATGAGAAAGGAACAGAGCTGAAAGTTTCCAAAACGAGTAAAAATGCCTGGAAAATTGCGAAAGGAAAAGCAAAACAGGTGAAAGTGAAGTACGAAGTGTATGCTTTCGAATTGTCGGTGCGTACAAGCTTTTTAGATCTTTCTCACGGATTCGTTTCCGGATCCGGTGTGTTTTGTTACGTTGACGGATTTAAAGAGAAACCGGGAACTTTAACTGTGTATCCTTATTCTGGATTCAGTACAATTTCTACTTCTTTACCAAAACAGGATGACGGAGCTGCGGCAGATGGATCAACCGTTTTCAAATATGAGAATTACGATGTGCTGCTTGATTCCCCGCTTGAAATCGGGAACCAGGAAGTGTTTTATTTCAATATTGATGGAACTAATCATGAGGTTGCTATCTACGGATTAGGAAACTACGATATGAACCAGATGAAAACCGACATGGAGAAAATAGTTCATGCAGCCAATGATGTTTTCGGCGGGAAAAACCCAAATAAAAATTACACCTTCATTATTCACAACGTAATCAATGGACAAGGCGGATTGGAGCATGCCAATTCCTGTGTTTTAAGCGTAAATCGCTGGACTTATGGGAGTGGTTATCTCGATTTCCTGAATCTGGTTGCGCATGAGTATTTCCATTTGTGGAATGTAAAACGCATTCGTCCGATAGAATTAGGACCTTTTAACTACGACGAGGAAAATTATACAACCCTGCTTTGGGTGATGGAAGGATTTACATCATATTACGCTGATATCTTAATGGTAAGAGCAGGTTTTTATTCCAAAGATGATTTCCTGAAGCAATTCCAGAGTACAATTAATTACGTTGAAGGAAGTGTAGGAACGCGGGTTCAGCCTGTTTCACATTCAAGTTATGATGCATGGATCAAAGCGTACAGGCCAAATGAGAACAGCGTAAATACTACGATGACTTATTATTCGAGAGGAAGTATGCTTGGTGCGTATTTGGATGCACTAATAGTTGACAAATTCAATTCGGAAAAATGCCTGGATCATTTCATGCGCACTTTGTACGACGAATACTACGTAAAACAAAACCGCGGATTTACCGAAGCTGAGTTCCAGGCAACTTTAGAAAAATTCTTAGGACAAGACATGGATTATTTCTTCAATCGTTTTGTGAATGGAACAGAAGCACCTGATTTTTCAAATGTTTTCCCGAAAGTTGGTCTGAACGTAAATTACGTCGGTAAGCCATTGCCAAGCTTTGGAGCTACGTTCGTTCAGGAAGGCGGGAAATGTATTGTAAAATCTGTTAGAGCAGGAGGGGCAGCTGAAACAGCAGGTCTTTCCGTAAATGATGAGTTGATTGCCTGTAATGGTTTGCGTGTTGACAAAACGACTATGGATAATTTCCTGCTGACTTTAGTCGCAGGAGAATACTGTGAAGTTATTGTTGCCAGTGAAGAGAAAATTTTCAATCTGACAGTAACAATATATCTTTACGAAAAACAGACTTACAAGCTGGAAATGCAGTCACCTTCCAATGAGAAATTCTATTACTGGTT
>CAMLIF010000096.1 GCA_946479985.1 uncultured Flavobacteriales bacterium | reverse complement strand
GATCACAGGAAGTGACTGGAGTTCAGACGTGTGCTCTTCCGATCTCGTTACGCTCTAAGGGAATTGAGGCAACAGTAAAAGTGAAAATCAGAGTATCGAAACTCGGGACGCTTGAAGTAGTTTCCATCGAGTCTGACTCACCTGAAATGCGTGAAGCAGTTGAAAAACAGGTAAAACGATTAAAATTCAGCGCTCCAGAAAATCTGATCGGAAAAGAATTCGATTATTCATTCAGATTTCAAGTACAACAATAAAAGAATATACCTAACACCTTGGAAAAATGAAGAACGGCGAAAGTCGTTCTTTTTTTGTTTCACCATGCCGAACTTCGATACAAATCTGCCTCCCGGCAGATTTGTATCGAAGTTCGGCATTTATTTCTCACGTAACTGGATAAACTCCTTCGTCTTATCATTCTCAATAAGAACAGTCAGATTATAATACGCAATTTTCCAGGTCTTGCCTTTCTTAATGCACACACCGCTTCCACGACAATCTTTCATCCACGTATCCAGATTCTCATCGAACCAGGCAATTTTCCCGTTCTCAGAGAACACCCAATTCCTGTTAATTTTCTTAAAATCCCAGCCTGAACTATCAGCAAAATGTGGTTTGCAGAATGTTTTGAATTCTTCTTTTGTCCAGCGTTCGGTTGGATCAGTTCCAAGAAACACGAAATCGTCGGTTGTTACATCGAAATAACCATCAAAATCACCTTTCGCAGCAGCTAAATGCCAGTTATCGAGTAAAGCATCCAGCTTTGCCTGATCCTTTGAGGTATTAGTGAAGCTAAATAACACTAAAGCACTAAAAACTAATAAAATATATTTCATAAAATAAAATTTAAAATGAAGAATTGAAAAGGCACTTCGACTAATTTCAGTAGTCACTTTCAGTTTTCTATAAAATCCAAATCCTTTCCGTGCGTTTCGGAAATGCTCCAGGTACTGTAAATCCCGATTGCAAATGCAATAAACCCGACTATTCCTGCCGAAACCAAAACACTCCATCCGGAATCCATAAGTCCTTCAAATCCGATAGTCATTAAGATAACCGTTCCCCGCACCATATTTGGAATAGTAGTTGCTGCCGTAGATCGAATATTGGTTCCGAACTGCTCCGCACCAATTGTAACAAACATTGCCCAATAACCTGTTCCAAAACCAAACCAGCAGCACATGAAATAGTACATGTTTGCTGTATGAATTGTTCCGGAGAGCACCCAAACTACGCTAATCAAGGTAAACGCCATCATCCAGAGAATGGATTTTCTACGCGATTTCAGCCAATGACTCAGAATTCCGCTAAAAATATCGCCCGCTGAAATACCGATGTATCCCCACATGATTGCATCACCCGGATTTATTCCACCAGGAATTCCCAACGCTTCGCCAAAAACGTTTCCGAACATTGCCAGAATTCCAATGCAGAACCAGGTCGGAAAACCAATTCCAATACAACGTAAATACCTCCAAAACCGGTTCCAATTGGTAAACAGCATGAAAAAACTTCCGCGTTTAACACCCGACTTCTTCGTTTCCTCAAAAATTCCCGATTCTAAAACACCAATTCGAAGGAGCAGCAAACCAATTCCCATTCCGCCGCCAATGAAATAAGCAATATTCCAGTCGGGAGTTAACTTCACGGTTATATTTGCTACTACGGCCCCTGACAATCCAACCCCGGCAACCAGCGATGTTCCCAGGGCGCGTAATTCTTTCGGAAGCACTTCAGAAACCAGTGTTATTCCAGCACCCAACTCTCCTGCCAAACCAATTCCGGCAATAAATCTTAATCCGACGTAAATAACAGTAATCGTTTCTTTATCAACAGAAAAATAAGGCAAAAATCCACAAAGAACGTTCGCTGTTGAATACATAATTATTGATCCGAAGAGAACAGATAACCGGCCTTTTTTATCACCGAGAATTCCCCATAAAATACCACCAAGCAACAAACCTCCCATTTGCCAGTTCACGATCATTGTTCCTACATGAGTAACTTCCGTTTCATTGAAACCAAGCCCCTGTAAACTCGGCACACGCACAATTCCAAACAAGAGCAGGTCATAGATATCTACGAAATAGCCAAGCGCAGCAATAATAACGGGCAACGACCATAACGGTTTATAAGAAAGGGTGTTATTCATAAGTAATTTTTCGTCTCGAAGATATTCAATAAACTACATTTTCCTTTATTAAATCTAAAAGTTTTAGTGTACTTTTAAGAAAGGCGAACTTTTAAACTCACGATGATGTCGACGGATGAAAATTATATGTGGCGCGCATTGCAACTAGCAAAATTAGGTGGTAGTTCCGTCGCCCCGAATCCAATGGTTGGTGCTGTAATAGTTCACAACGATAAAATAATAGGCGAAGGATATCATGAGAAATTTGGCGGACCGCATGCTGAAGTAAATGCGGTGAATTCCGTGAAAGATCATTCACTTTTCAAGGAATCTACTATTTATGTTACGCTTGAGCCCTGTGCACATACAGGAAAAACACCGCCTTGCGCCGACTTGCTTGCCTATCACCGGTTTAAACACGTTGTTGTAGCTACAAGAGATCCGTACGAAGAAGTTGCAGGACTTGGAATCAGTAAATTACGCGATAAAGGAATTGATGTTACTGTTGGTGTTTTACAAGATGAGGCGCTTCATTTGAATCGTCGTTTTTTTATGCTTCACCTGGAGAAACGTCCCTATATTTTTCTTAAATGGGCTGAAAGCGCAGATGGATTCATTGATATTGACCGAAACGGAAATTCTGCTCGTGAGATCAACTGGATTTCGGGGAAATCGTCCCAGGTATTCACCCACAACAGCCGCGGAAGAGAACACGCAATTCTTGTAGGCAGAAATACCGTAATAAACGACAATCCGAGTCTTACAACCCGCGCTTTTTATGGGAAATCACCCATCAGAATAATTCTGGACCCGCAATTGAAATCGCAGCAGGAAGCTACAATTTTTCACGACGGGAATAAAACAATCGTCATAAATCACATTACAGAAGATTCTTCAGGGAATATTCAATTTATCAAAGCCGATTTCAATTCAGCAAAAGTGATTTTAGACATTTTATACAAACTCCGGATTTCTTCTGTGATTGTAGAGGGCGGAGCTGCAACACTTCAGTGCTTTATCAATGAAAATTTATGGGACGAAGCGCTGGTTATTAAAGGCTCTACCCTATTGGAATCAGGAAAATCAGCTCCTAAATTTGCTGCTGTGCCGGTCAACAAAAGAAAAATCGAAAACGATTCTCATTTTCATTTTGTAAATCAGACACTTCATTGAAATCCATTATAAACTACGTTCAACTTTCCACCATTGCATACTTTTTCTTGTCGAATATCTTCTGCTTTGTGTGTTCTGTATAAAGTCTATTGTCTATTTTTAGAGCATGAAAATTCACACGGTTGACACGGGAACCTTCAAACTAGACGGAGGTGCGATGTTTGGAGTTGTTCCTAAAACACTTTGGGAAAGAACAAATCCGGCTGACGCAAGTAATTTATGTACGTGGGCAATGCGCTGTATGCTCATTGAAGACGACGGTAAACTGATCCTGATTGATGCCGGAATTGGCGATAAACAATCGGAGAAATTCTTTTCGCACTACCACTTGGCCGATACAAAGACATTGGAACAAAGCCTGAATAAACTTGGATTTGGTCTGGATGAAATAACTGACGTTTTTCTAAGTCATTTGCATTTCGACCATTGTGGCGGAGCGGTTGAATTCAATTCTGACCGGACCAAACTTTCAACGGTTTTCAAAAATGCCAATTACTGGAGCACTGAAAACCACTGGAAATGGGCAACAGAACCAAATCCACGTGAAAAGGCTTCTTTTTTGACAGAGAATATTATGCCTATCCAGGAAAGCGGACAACTTCAATTTGTTCAGCGAAACGGGAACTTCACAAAGAACGTTTTTAACAATATGGATGTGCTTTTTGTTGACGGACATACAGAGAGTATGATGATTCCGCATATTCAGTACAAAGGAAAAACATTGGTTTTTATGGCTGATCTTTTACCAAGCACCGGGCATATTCCACTCCCTTATGTAATGGGTTACGACACACGGCCATTAATTACTTTGGAAGAAAAAGATAACTTTTTACGGCAAGCTGCGTTAGAGAACTATGTTCTGTTTTTGGAGCATGATTCTGTGAACGAATGTTGTACCTTAGAACAAACTGAAAAGGGCGTTCGATTAAAAGATGTTGGAACTTTTTCAGCATTTTTTGGCGATTAAATTGAACTGATACTATACTATGAACAATTATCTACTTCAAATCTTAAAGGAAACCAAAACCATTATTATTCCAGGGTTAGGTGCATTAACAGTGACGAATGAAGCCACTGGCGAGATGATGTTTATGTCGTTTTTGAAACACGACGACGGAAATCTTGCAAAATACATTTCTGAAAAAGAAGGAATTGACATTAACGATGCAAAGAATCTGATTGCAAAGTATGTTCGTGAAATTCAGGCAGAAGTGGATAAAGGCGATAAATACTCCATGTATCAGTTTGGAAGTTTCTCAAAAGTTGACGGCGAGATTGTCTTCGAACAATGGTCAGCGGGAAATGAATCTTCATCTGTTGAAGAGACAGCAGCTGCATCAGAAGAACCAAAGGCAGAAGAAAAAATTCAGCCGGTTATTGAGGAAAAAGTTGAGCCCGTACTTCCGATAGAAACATCGGAGACACCAAAAGCGGAAGATCTTGTTCACGAAGAACCAACCGTGGAAGCTGAGGAAGCAGTTACAACTATTGAAACTCCTGCAACAGAGCCGGAACCAATTATTGAACAAAATTCTAAAACAGAATTGGGAATTGTTTCATCTGTTACTGTAGAAACTCCAAGCGACCCTGCATTGGAAGAACAGAATCCTGAGAACGAAAAAATAGGAAAATCGGAAAATAACCCGAAAACAGAAATTGAAATTGCTTCGATAGTAGCAGCTGAAACGACTCCAACGGTTGAAACATCAAATATTATTGAATCTGACTCGAAGGATCAGAAAACCACTCCGGTTGAGAAAACACCTCAGAAAACTCCGGTCATGGAAACAAAAGTGGTAGTAACCGAAGTTCCTCCGATTGCGGAAAAGAAATCAGCAGCGGCAGATAACAAAAAACCTGTTGGCAAATCACCAAAAGAACAGCTGAAAGCTGCTGACACTTCGACAGGCTCAGCAACAGCCTCGAAAACCACGAAAAAGAAAAAAACAGGTGTTTTCGCATATATTTTATGGGGATTTGTAGTTCTGATTTTAGGTGCTGGAACTTACGTTGCAGTTCAATTTGACACATTAAAAAAGGACTTCCCTATTTTGGCGAAGTTGACCGGCGAAGAAGTAGACGAGAAAAAAGATACACTTGCTATACTTGGAGAAGAAGATCCAATTGCTAACCCTGACAGCATGCCTGAAGCGGAGGAATTACCCCAGGATGATGCAGTAGAACCAATTGAAACAGAAAAAGCTCCGGCTGAAGCCCCAGCTCCAAAAAAGGTTGCTCCCATTATCAAAACTGCTCCAAAACCAGCAAAACCGGCACCAGTTGTAAAACCGGCCCCAAAGCCTGTGGTATCAACTCAGCCCGCAACTACTTATAGACCAAAACCGAAACCAGCAAACTTCCCTGCTCCGAATTTGACGAAACCATATCATATTATTGCCGGTTCATTCAGCTCAAGAACGAATGCATTGAACTTTGCTACTAAATTGAAAAGAATGGGACTTACAAACCTGAGTGTTGGTGAGAAAGGTGGTTTATACAAAGTAAGTATTAACGGTTATAGCACTGAAGACGAAGCTAAAGCGGCATTGCCAAGCGTTTCCGGAATTGCTCCGGGTGCATGGGTGTTTAACTGGAATTAATATTGAAGACAAAACACTCTTACTTCGCATTAACAGCGATCTCAATTTTGATTTCTTGTAATGGTTTATCGCAGGAAACCATTAATTCCCAGGTCGACAAAACCGCTCAGTTTCCGGGAGGACAAAAAGGTCTTGTAAATTACTTATCAACAAACATACGCGTTCCTGAAATTGCCGAAGAACTTGGTATTTCAGGAAAAGTTTATGTGCAATTTGTTATCGACAAAAAAGGAAAGGTTTCCAATTCGCGAATCATTCAGGGAATGGACAAATGCCCTGAATGTGGTGAAGAAGTAATCCGTGTAGTTAATGCAATGCCAAAATGGAAACCAGCTAAAAACGATGGAAAAAAAGTAGCCAGCTATTATACTCTGCCAGTCGTTTTTAATATTCAATAGATTACTCCATTATCATCAGTGTTCACATAATAAATTCCCTGTCTTCAGAGTTAAGAAGTTATATTTGATTGAATAAAGGCATTCAAACACTTATGAACCTCAAATCATTCCTTTTTGCTTCATTTTGTCTACTGACTTTCAATCTATCTGCTCAGTCGGACACATCAATAATTCCGACTGGTTGCTTTTTCGACGACCCCGTTGATTCCGCCCGATCCACTAAAAACGAACGAATTCCCGATTACAGATTGCGGTGAACCTTTTTTTGCTGGTGGTAGAGAAGCTATGGTGTCATACATTCAAAAGTATTTATCCATACACGATAGCTGCAGTACCACAGGAACAGATGCCAAATTCAGAGTAAAACTTCTTATTGATACAGTCGGAAAAGTTACTCGTGTAGAATTATTAAGCATGGATTTTCTTGCAGATGATTGTAAGCAAGGGATTAAGCAGATATTCTATGATATGCCAAAATGGAATACAGGGATAAACAATGGAAAACCTGCAAACAAATGGGTTTTCGTTCCGGTTACCTTAACTTTCAAAGAAGATTAATTTGTAACGAAAGATGACTCAGCATATTGTTACCCGGGGAAAATAAGGATAAGTGCACTCTTATCCCCGATAGTTAGAATAGGTGATCTTTTGGAATAATTAATCGTTTGTACCGGAATATCCTTAACCAAAGGTAAACTAACGTTCAACAAGAAAAACTCCGGCACCAATAGTTACCCAGGTAAAGGAAGGATAAGTGCACACTTATCCCGAGAATGGAATTTGGTCGATTTCTACGGGAATTTGTCTCTATAAATAAGCCTCACAAGTCTTACGCTTCTTAATCTTCGACGGATCGTAACTTCCAGTACCACGCTTCATTCTATCCTTACATTTGGGATGATAGTAAAACGGAATCTTCAAATGCACGTAAATATCTCCACCGTATAAATCGCCGCGCTTATTGAAAATGCTGAGCAATTTATCGGTCCCTATTGTTAAATAAGCCAATCGGACACTCAAACCAAGCTGAGGATAACGATACTCATATAAACTTAAAGGCAAACTCACATCAAACCATTTACTTTCGTAGCGAATACCAGCCATGAGCGAATTAGCCCTGCGCATTCCGAATTTTTCTTTTGAAACAGGAATTCCCTGGGTCAGCATACCGTTTAAGTATACTCTACTTGCCCACAAATTGTAATCTGCCTGAAGAATAAGTGCTGTAGGAAGATGTATTCGTTCGGTTTTCTTTACTTTTCCTTCGGTTACATCGTCGTCCTGGTTCTGAAAAATACTCACCGCATTGTCTTCGTCAACATCAGTGTCGGTATAATTGTACCAATCGAAATCGGTGAAATCATATCCGGCAAATTGTCGTCTCTCTTCATCGAACTTCACGGAACCAATGTCAATTATGGACGCGGCTAACATGTATTTATAAGGCAACGTCCTACACCCGCCTTTCTTTGAATTCGGATAATACGACGAACAATCGCCAAGCATTTTTTGGTAGGTAAACCCAACATCAAGGCCCATTCCTCCTTTGGTGTAGAGTTGTGGATCTCCCGAATACATGGCATCCGCATTCAGATGATAAACACTCAAAAGCGTATCGCTTCGAACATCAAAATCCATGTTGTAACCGTTAAGAGCTGCACCGGCCATTGAAATCATTTTCTTAACCGAGATTCCGCCCATAAACATGTTTCGGTGTTTTTTGAGAAATGTATAAGCATAACTTAGCTTGATTTCACCATAGTTCACACTTGCCGCATTCACATTTTCCATCGAATAATCAATGTTGTGCTGTTCCGAGTAATCAGGAACGCCGTATTCAATAAATTTTGCAGCATAATCAGGAATTCCGCGAACAGCAGTATATGAAAAGACATTAAACGATAATCCTACCGCGTGATCTCCCTGTGACCAAACACCTGAAAGCACAGAACCGAAAGCGCGCGAATATGCCGCATACTTATTTCTGTTCTGGTGAAAGCCCAAATCGTCGTCGGTTACGCCCTCACCATCCGTTCGATATAAGTTGTAATAACTGTTGTTATTGAGATAAACCAGGTTATTCATTCCGTATACTCCTGCCCCGACAATATGAATATCCAGCCAAACTTTCGAGTCGAGCATGGAGCTTGGATTATAATGAACCGAGGTTGTAGGAGTATAATTTGAAAAGCACGCACCAAATTGTTCCTGAGCATTCAGGAAACCGGGAAAGATTACTATGAGCAATAGAAAACGCTTCATGATTTTGACAAATGTATTATCACGTCAACCAGACGATTCGAATATCCGGCTTCATTGTCATACCAGCCAACAACTTTTACCATTGATCCGATGACCGAAGTTAATTCACTATCAAAGACGCATGAATGAGTATCTCCAAGAACATCCACAGAAACAACCGGATCTTCAGTGTAACGTAAAATTCCTTTAAAGTCGTTTGCTGCTTTGGTTTTGAAATACGCGTTGATTTGTTCAATCGTAGGCGGGTTTCTCACCACCATTGTTAAATCAGTTAATGATCCGTCGGGAACCGGAACCCGTATTCCACATCCTCCAAGCTTACCTTCCAGGTTGGTAAAAATTCTTGTCAATGCTTTTGCTGCACCCGTTGTTGTAGGAACGATCGATTGTCCGGCAGCTCTTGCTCTTCTTAGGTCTTTATGAGCGCTATCGTGAAGGCGCTGATCAGTTGTATAACTGTGAACAGTTGTAATATATGCACTTTCGATCTCACAGATTTCCTGAAGAACAGCAATCAATGGTGCCGCAGAATTTGTTGTACACGAAGCATTGCTCACAATCTTCTCGGATTTTGAAATTGTATCTTCATTGATCCCCATCACGATCATTGGGATGGAAGAATCCGGTGACGGAGCGGAAAGAACAACTTGTTGAACACCGCTTTTGAGGTGTTTCTCGGCAGATTTTCTATCCAGAAATTTTCCGGTGGCTTCAACTACGATATCAACATTATATTCGTTCCAGGGTATATTTTCAGGATCGGTATGACTTAGATAAGCAATCTCTTTGCTTAATATCCGAATGCTGTTATTGGTAAGATCAACCAGATCATAATGATTCAATTTTCCATGAACACTATCGTATTTCAACAGATGAGCAGCTGTTTTAAGATCCATCAGATCATTCACAACTACAAGCTCAATTTCAGGATGATCAAGCAGCAGTCTGGTGAAGTATCTGCCTATTCGTCCAAATCCGTTGAGTCCAACACGAACCTTATTCATTTTTCAAATTTTAAGTGAAGTTAGAAAACGTGTCCTTCTTCACGTTTTAAATTAGCGTTTTTTTCTGCAGAGTTACAAACAAAAAATCGCCCAACCGTTTTCACAGCTGAGCGATTTTATAATTGAATAGTTTAACGTTATTGATAAACCTGAATAAAGCCTTGTTTTTCGAGTACTTCTCCACTTAGCATAGTTGCTTTAAGTGAGTAGAAATAAACTCCTTCTGTCACCTTGTCGCCAGCCTTCGTTGTCCCGTTCCATTTTTCTGACGGATCAGTTGATTCGAAGATAACATTTTGCCAACGGTTAACTATTGAAACGTTGTATTCCAAAATTCCATCGTAATCAATAAACCACTCATTATTTCCCTGAGTAGATGACATCACCATAATATTCGGTGCTTCGATGTTACAAACATAACTAACTACTGTAGCCGAATCTGTCATTTGTCCACACTCATTGAACGCTGTTACATAATATAATCCTGGCTGAGTAACATATATACCATATCCTGTTTCTCCCGTGTTCCAGATATATGAGTCATTATCAGGATTGTTCCATGCCACCAACTGAACAGCAGCTCCCTGACAATTTATGGTATCATAAACTTCTGTCCAGGGATATGGCTTGAAATCAATAACCCTTGACTGTTCAACATTACACTGATTATCTGTAAATGTCACCGTAAACGCACCCGTTACCGTAGATGTTATCAAAGGATTCAGAGCAAATTCGTTCGGAATGAAGTGAACATTTGTATCGGCACAAGTCCAAACACCACCTGCATAAGCAGTATTACCTGAAGAGTAGAAAGCATAATGACAAACTGCAGTATCAGGGAAAATTGTAGGGTTCTCTATAGCAAACAAAATCACTGTCGTATCGTAATGACAACCGAAATCATCAGTCACATTATATGTATAACCATGAGGTCCTGCAACAACAGGTAAAACCACAATAGACGTGTCATTCTGGCCACTAATAATTGTTGGATCCGAAGTCCAGTTATCAGAAACGATTACGTTTTGGTAAGTTTCAGGATTCGGGTATAACGCCTGATCAAAAAGAATTGACCATTGGAAGATATATCCGTCATCAATACCCTGGTTATCCTGAACAGTAATTGTCCATGGCCCTTCGAGCGGACATCCGATAAAGTCGTTCCAATCTCCATCCGGTAAGAAAACTCCGTTCGGATTAAGCATGGAGAAACCGTTAGAGTTCATTAGGGTATTCCCTGTCTCATCACACATGGTACCAAAAGTAGCATTAGCGACAGAAAAACAGTAAGTTTCAACCGGAGTTCCGGGTGCGCCACCATCAATATTCGTGTCATTTCCTAAAAACAATCCTCCACCCGAACAGCCCCCGGGTTCTGGTCCTGCTGCCGGATATGTATTCGCCAATGAAACATACGTTCCGTTGGGACAAGTTAATCCAATTTCCAAATCACCTAAGAATGAGTGCTCAATATCCAAACAAATACTAGCAATATCGTTTGGTGAAGTAACTGTTCCATTTCCAAGACCAGTCATATTAATAGTAGTTTGATAACTGACTCCCGAACCATCAGGTAAATAAGTCAATCCGGCAAAGTTACCACCCACAGGGAATGTACCGTTTGGCACTTCTACCCCTACTGTATCTGTTGAAGTAACACCTCCAAGAAGTTCTGTGGAAACATTTAAACAAACAGTATCTTCCAACGGTCCCGTACCACTGAAGTTTGGTAACTGGGAAACGCGAATTTTACATGTTATTCTTTCCTGATGAGGGAAAATATCCTGAATGCGGCAATCAACAAAATATCCCTGACGTGCCGGTGGTGTAAACCAAACTGAATCATTGGTAGATGCTAAAGTTCCTACTCCGCCAATAGCCCAGGTATAGGTTGCATTATCCAAAGTTTGAGAGTATCCTGTTCCTGTAACTTCTTCTGCATAAGGAAACGAAGGTTTTGCAACTAAAAGAACGCTGTCTCCTAAACAAACATTTACATAACCGGTATCAATCGGATATAAATCGTTTGTTGTATTATCGTTCACAAACGCTTCCAGATGAGGAATAATTGGCTGGACTAAATCGCCACAGGCAACCTTCGCAACCCAACCGGTTCCTTCGTTAGCTCCATCTGAACGGAAACGAGCCGTTAAACATCCTGAAGGATTATTCTCAAAGGATGCCTGAACATTGAATCCCATTGGGTTTGTGCCCGAGTTGAAAGCACCCAAAAGCGGAGCAGCGGTATTAAAACCATCGTAAATATATAATGTATCCGTTGGATGAATATCAAATTCATAACCGATATTAATTGCAAACGCAATAGATACTTTTGAACCCTGCGCCAGATCAGGACAAAATACTGCATATTCATCTAAGCCTGCCGGGTAGTTCCCTCCCTGATCAACAAAGTTTGTGATTTGTCCGCCAAGAAGACTACAATCTAACGGTGAGCTTTGATTATAAGTTTCTCCATCATAAATTGACATCTGGCCGAAGCTCATAAATGTCAATAAACTGGATGCTAATAAAAGTTGTAGCTTTTTCATCATTATTTATTTTTTGCTGCGTAAGCCAAACGTAATCTGTACAATGATTCTGCTTTAATCACTGTATTTTTACCTTCAACAGAAAAATACTGAGCTTCGTTTTCTTTCAGAGTAATCCCGTAATCAACATACGTCGGATTTTCTTTGCTTAAACCTTTTAGTTCACCTGTAAAAACAACACCTGCTTTTTCCGGAGTAACTGTAACGGTTGTAAGCGCATTGTTCAGGCAAAACTGATCAAAAGTTTCTTTATTTTCTACTTTAACTGTCTTATTTTTCACGGTTTGTGAATATCCACTCACACTCACCGTCAAGCCTAAAACTAGAATAAGGGTTAATTTCATAGCGTTTAATTTGATAACAAGACCACACAAACTTCATTAAAGTTGCACGGACGTTCAAAACTAATGAAAAAAAAATGGCGGTGAAAGTGATTTTATAAAGTAGTTTTGCGGTGTCATATTTATATCAATGGAGATTCAACAATTACAAGCAATTGCCAGTCAGGTACGTAGAGATATAGTTCGAATGGTTTCGGGCGCAAACTCGGGCCACCCGGGAGGTTCTTTGGGCTGTGCAGATTTTTTAACTGTTCTGTATTTTGAACAAATGAAACATAACCCGGATTCATTTTCTATGAATGCCATTAACGAAGATGTTTTTTATCTTTCAAACGGACATATTTCTCCGGTTTGGTACAGTGTTCTTGCTCGCTCCGGGTATTTCAGCACAGAAGAATTAGGAACTTTCAGAAAATTAAACAGCCGTTTGCAGGGACATCCTTCTACGGATAAAAAAATTCCCGGGGTTAGAATGGCTTCCGGTTCTTTAGGGCAGGGATTATCCAATGCACTTGGAACTTGTCAAACAAAGAAACTGAACAATGATCCTTCGATTGTTTATACACTTCACGGCGATGGAGAATTACAGGAAGGTCAGATTTGGGAAGCTGCAATGTACGCCGCGGCTAACAAAGTTGACAATATAATAGCAACTATTGACTATAACGGTCGCCAGATTGACGGAGACGTTGATGACGTTTTACCCCTTGGAGATCTTGCCGGAAAATGGAGAGCATTTGGCTGGGAAGTATTGGAAATGGACGGACATAATATTGAAGAAATCAGAAACACGCTGCAAAAAGCTAAATCGATGACTTGTAACCAAAAGCCTATTGTTATCATTATGAAAACAGAAATGGGGCAGGGAGTTGACTATATGGTTGGTTCACACAAGTGGCATGGTGTTGCACCGAATGAAGAACAACTTCAGCAGGCATTGCTTCAATTGCACGAAACTTTAGGCGATTACTAGATGAAATTATCAGGAATATTACTCGTTTTGTTCTTTTTGGGTTTGAGCATTCAAAGCTCAGCCCAGGAACAACTTACACGCGTATTGTTTATTCTTGATGCATCAAACTCCATGAATGCAAAATGGGGAGCCGAAACACGTATTCAAGTTGCCAAAGACATCTTAATCAAAGCGCTTGACAGTATTTCCGGTACAGAAAACCTGGAAATTGCACTTCGTGTATACGGACATCAGAGTCCGATAACGGCAACCTACCAGGATTGTAATGATACCAAACTGGAAATTCCTTTCTCTGCAAACAATTACGATGCAGTAAAAACGCGAATCAGAACTCTTTCTGCAAAAGGGACAACCCCAATTGCACGTTCCCTGGAAGCTGCAGCTGGTGATTTTCCGGATAACAAATCGCGAAACGTTATAATTCTTATAACAGACGGTTTAGAAGCTTGTGATAATGATCCGTGTGTTATGGCCGCCAAACTACACGAAAAAGGTGTAAATATTACACCATTCGTCATAGGTCTTGGACTCGATCTCTCCTATCTGGACCAATTCAAATGTATCGGATATTATTCCGAAGCCGAAAACAAAGATGCCTTTAACCGCGTTTTGAAAACAGTTCTCGGAAAGGCTATTTCAAATACTACGGTTCAGATCAACTTAAATGATATTTACAAAAATCCGACTGAAACAGACGTAACTGTACTTTGTTATAAAGCCGGAACACGCGAACTGAAGTACACTTTCGAACATACGATCAATAAATGGGGTAATCCGGATACATTGATCATGGATCCGGGTACGACTTATGATTTGGTTGTGAATACCATTCCGCTGGTAGAACTCAAAAATGTCACACTCAAAAAAGGCATTCATAACACCATTCAGGTTAATTGTCCGCAAGGTGACATTAAAGTTCATCTTTCGAACGCAACCATCATGTACAATATTGACATCCGGATTATGCAGAGCGGAAATCAGAAAACACTGAATACCCAGAAAATCAATGAAACAGATAAATATCTTGTGGGAAAATACGATGTGGAAATTCTTACCCTCCCCCGAATCTATCAAACGGTAACTGTGGAACAGGATGATCTTGCACTGATTGAGATTTTGGCTCCCGGAAAATTCACTTTTACCGGAAGCAAACAAATTTCCGGACAGATCTTTTTGGTTAAGGACAATGGAGATCTTGAATGGGTTAGCAACCTGGAAAACGATGTGGCTAAGGGATCTTTGAACCTACAACCTGGAAATTATACTTTGATTTATCGTCAAAAGCATTTGAAGTCTACCTCTTACACGACCCAAAAGAACTTTAGAATTTACTCGAATAAAACAACTACAGTCAATACATAAAGAAATGGAATTTGAAATTTTAGGAAAAAAAGACACGCGCTCCGGATTTGGAGAAGGACTATTGGAGATTGGACAGGAAAACGAAAATGTAGTTGGACTCTGTGCTGATTTAACCGGTTCGTTGAAAATGGATGCTTTCCAAAAAAGTTTTCCTGAGCGTTTTTTTCAGGTTGGAATTGCAGAGGCAAATATGATCGGAATGGCAGCCGGAATGACAATTGGCGGTAAAATTCCTTACACAGGAACATTTGCTAATTTTTCAACTGGCCGGGTTTATGATCAAATCCGTCAATCTGTGGCTTATTCTCACAAGAATGTAAAGATTTGCGCTTCTCACGCCGGTATCACACTGGGTGAAGACGGTGCTACCCATCAAATATTAGAAGATATCGGAATGATGCGTATGTTGCCGAATATGACCGTAATTGTCCCTGCCGATTTCAATCAGACAAAACAAGCAACCAAAGCAATTGCTGCTCATGAAGGTCCGGTTTACCTACGTTTCGGAAGACCTGTAGTTCCGATTTTCGTTAAGCCGGATGCGAAGTTCGTAATCGGTAAAGCTGACGTGTTGATCGAAGGTACAGACGTAACTATTATTGCCTGCGGACATTTGGTTTGGCAATCGATCCTGGCTGCACAGGAATTGGCTGCAAAAGGAATCAGTGCCGAAGTAATAAATATGCACACGATTAAACCTTTGGACCAGGAA
>CAMLIF010000095.1 GCA_946479985.1 uncultured Flavobacteriales bacterium | reverse complement strand
CAGCGTTTATGGCTGTTGTGATGTGTTTCTTAAACAATGAACTTGTGCTGTATGAAAAACAGACCATTTCTATATCAATTTAAAATAAAAACGGTAAGTAAAATTACAATTATGAGCAGACGCAGAATAGTTGCAGGGAACTGGAAAATGAATTTAGGCCCAAACGAAGCGAGGGCTTTGTTTTCAGGTGTTTCGCAAATTCAAACTCCTATTGATGTTTTTGTTTTCCCTTCGGCATGTTATGTAAGCGAATTTGCCGGCTCCGGTAAGATTCCGGTTGGTGTACAGAATGGTTACCCAAAAGATTCGGGAGCTTTTACCGGCGAAGTAAGTATGAAACAATGGTTTGAAGTAGGAGCAAAGGCTATTTTGATCGGCCACTCCGAGCGACGTATGTATTTCAACGAAACCAACGCTTTTTTAAAAGATAAAGTAGATTATTCTTTGGAAGTAGGATTAACACCGTTTTTCTGCTGTGGCGAACCATTGGAAGTACGCCAGGCCGAAGAACATTTGAATTTCGTTAAGAATCAATTGCAGGAAAGTTTGTTTCATCTTTCTGAAGAGCAAATCCTGAAAACTGTTATTGCTTATGAACCAATATGGGCAATTGGAACTGGGTTAACAGCTTCAGTTGAACAGGCAGAAGAACTGCACGCCGCCATTCGATCATGGTTAACTGAAGTGTACGGCCCGGAAGTTTCAGAACAAATTTCAATTTTATACGGTGGAAGTTGTAACCCTTCCAATGCAGAAGCATTATTCGCTTGTCCGAATGTAGATGGCGGACTAATTGGAGGTGCAGCGCTGAAAATTGAAGATTTTGCTGTATTAATTGATCCGAAAACATGGAATATTTAGCATTAAACGTTTCCTTATCTCCGCGAGATCCGTGGGCCGATATCCTGGTGGCCGAACTGGCTGAACTTGGGTATGAAAGCTTTGTAGAAACAGACAACGGAATAATCGCTTATGCGCCGGTTTCGTTGGGTGAGCCGGTTGAACACATGAACCAGACTTCGTTGTACCAAAATGAAAATGTAAGTTTCACTTTGGAAACAGAAACTATTCCGCATCAGAATTGGAACGCTTTGTGGGAGTCTGATTTTAAGCCTGTAATTGTTTCCGAAGAATTGGCTATCGTAGCTCCGTTCCATGATCCGACTGGTTTCAAACAAAGCTTGAAGATTATCATTCAGCCGCAAATGAGTTTTGGGACCGGACATCACCAGACAACTTTCCTGATGAGCGAATACCTGCTTGAATGCCAGGATATTGCTGATCCGGTTTTGGATATGGGAACCGGAACAGGAGTTCTGGCAATTCTGGCTGAAAAGCGAGGGGCAAAGGAAATTGTGGCGGTTGATATTGAACCGTGGTCGGTTGAAAATACAATTGAAAACGCGGAAAGAAACGATTGTGAAAACATACTGGCTGTGTGCGGCGATATAAATGTGGTGCCTGTCAAAAAATATGGTCTCATTCTTGCCAACATCAATAAAAATATTTTAAAAGCACATTTGCCTGTCTATTCTGAATTGGCTGATAAAGGTGCAAAATTGTATTTATCCGGATTCTTTGCTTCTGACGCGCTTGAAATGATTGCCTTTGCTGAGAATGTTGGATTCAAACACATCATGACAAAAGAATTGGAAACTTGGGCTGCATTGCAGTTCGAACGCATGTAACTATGAAAAAAATTGGTTTAATCGCATTTTGCTTAATTGCACTTCACTATTCTTTCGGGCAATCTTATCCGGCAGATAAAGAGAAATTCGTTCGGGCGTTTCAAAGTTTAACTTCCGAATATGTTACTAAGGAACAAAAGAAGTTTATTACGGAAGAGCTGGAATTGAGTTTGGTGAAGAACAATACTTTCCCTGATAAATACTTCAACATAATGGTTACGAACTGTAACCTGATGGAATCGAAAAAACTGAAAGCGTATCCCGATATTTTCAATTACGTTTTTTCAGTTTATTCATTTGTGAAAAACAAACAGCCTGAAAGTTCTTTCAATGCATGGCAGGCTTCCGTAGACAAGCTTCTGGATAGCAAAAACATTAAGAAATTCAGCGATTTCATTGAAACATCAGCAAGTTTCTTCTCATCGAATGCGCTTGTGGAAAGTGCGAATGAATCGTGGTTCGCTTATGGGAATTATACCTTTGAATTCGTTGATAAACCAATTATCCGCTTTACTGATTCGCGCATTGTCTGCGGATTTATCAATAAAGATTTTAACGGTAAGGATGGAACACGTTTTCTGGATAGCGTGGTGGTTTATCATACTTCGGGAGCATTCGATCCGATCCTGAAGAAATGGGATGGAAAAGGAGGAACACTTGATTGGACTAAGGTTGGGTTGAGTCCTGCGGAAACGTTTGTTGAATTGTCGGTTTATGACGTAAATATGAAATCACAGAATTTCTCCTGTGATTCGGTTTTGCTCACCTCTCCGTATTTCCCCGGTAAAAAAGTCTATGGTAAGATCATCGATAAAGCCATTCGCCCAACTGCCGGATCAAGTCGCGGTTTTCCGATTTTTACTTCTTTCGATCGTCATGTGAATGTAAAAGAAATTCGCCCGCAAATGGATTATACAGGAGGTTTTATCCTGGAAGGAAACAAGCTGCTCGGACAAGGAACCGAAAAAGAACCGGCGAATTTAACGATTTACAAAAATTCAAAACCTTTCATGATCTGCAATGCACAGAGTTATGTGTTTTCGAAAGAGGAAATTTACTCTCCTTTGGCTAAGGTTGTCATTCGAATCAATGATAAGGATACGCTTTCTCATCCGGGAGTAGATTTCCGCTATTTAGCCGATTCAAACAGAATTGATCTTACAAGAGGTGCGGTTGGAATTACAACTGCTCCGTTCAAAGATACTTATCACAATCTGGATCATTACGTTCCCGTAATTCAATGGGTTAGATCATCGAGTGATCTGGTGTTGGGATATCCTTCTTTCAGTAACAGCGATCAGCGCGTAGCCCGATTCGAATCAGGTAATTATTATGATGCAATTTTGTATGATCGTTTACAGGGAGTTGATCAAAATCACCCGCTGGCTTTGATTTATACCTATTGTTATCGTCATGATGAATTTTATGTTCCCGAAGGAACTATTGCTACTGCTCTTGGAAAAACCGTAGAGCAATGTCGTTCATTGATCCTCGAATTGGCCAGTTACGGTTTCTTAAGCTATGACTCCGAAACGCGTATGGTAAACGTGAATCAGAAAACTGAAAACTTCGTGAAAGCACGTTCAGGCAGAATGGATTACGATAACCTGATGTTCGTTTCAGATTTGCGTCCTAAAACATTGGAAGGCTACACAAAAGAGCAGATCATGGCTGATGAGACTCTGAAGTACCTTGATTCGCTGTATGCAGTTCAAACCAAAGAACGCAAGGCGAAAAAGAACTTCGGAACATACAATCTTACTTCCATGGAAATGAAATTGGAATCTGTCGACCAGGTGCGTTTATCGGATATTCAGGCATCATTCGTTTTACCGGAAAATGGAAAAGTGGTAATCAAACAAAACCGCAATTTCGATTTTTCAGGCTGGGTAAATGCCGGAAAAGTACAATCCAAAACCAAAGTTGCCTCTTATGATTATGCAGCAAACAAGATTTTTCTGACTCAAACAGATGAAACAACTTTAAAAGTCCGGCCGCTGAGAAAAGAAGACGGAACGAAACCAATCTTAATGGGCTCGTCGCTGAAAGGTGTTGTGGGCGAAATTTTGATCGATGCTCCTAACAACAGGGCGGGAGCAAAGGCCGATTTGGGATTCCCTAAGTTGATTTCTTCTCAAACTTCCAAGATCTATTACAACGATAAGGAAATTTACAAAGGAGCATACGATTCTACCAGGTTTTACTACAAAGTGGACCCGTTTACGCTCGATAGTCTGGATAATTTTTCAGAGAAAAACGTACGCTTATCAGGTGAATTAACTTCTGCCGGAATTTTCCCGAATTTCAGACAAGACCTGAAAATTATGCCCGACTACAGTTTTGGATTTAAAACCGAAACACCGGAAACAGGTTACGTCTTCTACGGCACGAAAGCAAAATACAACGATTCTATACTTTTGTCGAACAACGGACTTCAGGGAAAAGGGGCAATTGATTTTATTCAATCGCATTCTGAATCTATACGCCTGTTTACATTTCTTCCGGATTCAACGGTTGGTTTTGCCAAATTCGAGAACAAACCACTGGAAATTGGAGTTCAATACCCGGATGTGAGTTCTCCTGAAGCCTACATTACGTATATTCCAAAAAAGAATGTTCTGAAAGCTGCTTCAACCAAAAACGCCGATCTGGCTTTCTTTAAAGGAGAAGCTAAACTGAAAGGTTTGGCAATTATTCAGTCAACAGGAATGACCGGTATGGGAATTATTTCCATGCAGAAGGCGCAATTAGGCTCTGATTTCTTTAAGTTTAAACGATGGGATGTGGATGCTGATACTTCTATATTTAATCTCACCAATCCATATAAGGAAGAAGGTGAATCCGATCTGGCGATGTCAACTTCCAATTTTTCTGCACACGTTTCATTCAAGGAGCGAAAAGGGGAATTTAAGTCGAATGCCGGTGAACAGATTATGACGTTTGATGTGAACCAATATATCTGTAAAATGGACATGTTTAACTGGTTGATGGACCAGGATGAACTGGAAATGGAGGCAAGAGATAAATCGAGTGATGTAACCATTGATTCTGATCTTGATCTGGTTGTTCCTAATTTATTTTCGATCAATCCAAAACAGGATTCTCTTCAGTTCAGAGCACCAAAGGCGAAATTCTCACAGAAAGAAAAAACAATTGTATGCTCTAAAACAGAATATATAGATGTTGCGGATGCGCGTATTTTCCCTGATAGTATGAAAGTGGTCATTCGTAAAAAAGCGGAGATGGATCCATTACTGAACTCGAAAATTGTAGCTAATTACATTACGAAATACCACACATTCACAAAAGCGGACACGAAAATTACAGCCCGGAGAAACTATACTTCGAAAGGAATTTATCCGTATTACGATGCCGATTCGGTTGCAACGCTCTTTGTGATGGACAAAATAGGTGTAGACAGTTCTTACCAGACAATTGCGTCAGGAATGATCAAGGATGATGCAAATTTCAAATTGTCATCACAGTTCGATTATTACGGAAAAGTAGATATCAAGGCAGCGAATCCGTTGATCTATTTTAGCGGTGCAACACGAATTAATCACAATTGTGACAAGTTTGCACGCAGCTGGATGTCGTTTACGGCTGAAATTAATCCGAAAAACATCCAGATTCCTGTTACTGCAACAATGAAATCGTTAGACGGACAGAATTTGGCGGCAGGTATTGTTTGGCACGATTCACCGGCAAAAGACAGTATTCGTTTGTATCCGACATTCCTTTCGGTTTTAGAATCTCCGTTAGATCCGATTGTTATGTCGGCAACAGGTTTGTTGCAATACGATTTCCAGGCAAAAGAATTCCAGATTTCGTCAAATGAAAAATTTGCTAATCGTAATGTTGCAGGTAACTTCTTAGCGTTGAACACCGAGACTTGTTCCCTGAACGGAGACGGTAAGATTAGCCTGGGAATGGATTTTGGAGATGTTACTGTTGATGCCGTTGGAACTGTTTCCTACGATCAGAAAACGGGTGTAACAGATCTGAATACAACCATGCGTTTCAATTTACCAATGGACAAAGGAATATGGGAGAATTTAGGCGATCGTATCATTGGTTATGAAGGATCTAAACCAATTGAAATGAGCAATACCACGTTGGAATTGGCATTAGTAAATTGGGAAGATCAGAAAATAGCCGATAAAGTGAAAACTGACTACACGTTATCAGAAGATAAAAAATTGAAACGTGTACCGGATTCTTTCGAGAAGTCGATTGTGATAACAGGAGTTCATTTAAAATCTACACCAGCTACTCTTGATTTGAAAGGTTTGATGTCGAGCGTTGAAGGAGCCGGTGTTGTGAATTTTTATGGAAAAGGAGTCATGAGACAAGTGATCTTCAGAGCATTCTTTGAACAGATTTATTCATTAAACGGCGATCATTTTGCTTTCAATATGGATGTACCCGGAGGATCTTATTACCTTTTCGATTACGCAATGGACAAAAAAGATGGTAAATTGGCTATCTATACTTCCGATAGTGAATTGTCTGCGGCAATTACTGCAATCAAGGAAGACAAACGGAAAGAGAAGAATTTCTACTACGAGATATCAACAAATAGTGTGCTTCTAGCCAAACTAAACCGTATATTTGAATAATGATTATTGATTTTTTAGCAGCTGTACCCGCATACTTTTTAGGTTCAATCCCTACTGCGGTTTGGGTTGGTAAGACAAAGTACGGGGTTGATGTTAGAGAATTAGGAAGTAAAAATGCAGGTGCAACAAACACTTTTCGTGTGCTTGGAAAAAAGGCCGGGAAAGTTGTTCTGATGATAGATGTTTTGAAAGGAATCTTAGCAGTAATGATTCCTTTCTTTATTTTACCATATCATTATGAAGCACCGGAATTGACACATGTTCAGCTTGTTGCTACTTTTTTAGCAGTTTTAGGTCATGTGTTTCCAATCTTCGCTAATTTCAGAGGCGGGAAAGGCGTTGCTACCTCACTTGGAGTCATTATAGGATTACAACCGCTGGCTGCTCTGATTTGCCTGTTAGTCTTTCTTGCTGTATTCGCTGTTTCCAGTTACGTGTCGCTTGGTTCTATATGCGCTTCAGTTAGCTTTGCATTGCTGCTTTGGTTCGGATTTGAAATTAAGACTATAGCACTTCCCATTTTCGGAACCGTATTGGCCGCAATTGTAATTTTTGCGCACAGAAAAAATATTGTCAGGCTTTTACACGGCGAAGAGAGCAAGATGAACCTTTTCAAAAGATAGGCGTATAAAGAAAGCCAATGAGCAGATTTGCAACCTTTTAAAAGATATATCAAAACACTACTTGTGGTGATGCTGACATTCTCAGCCCCTGTCATTGTATTGTCTCAAGAATCGGAAGAAGAACTCAGGCTGACTGCCGAAAAATTATTCGCAGATGAGAAATATGCAGAAGCGAAAACATACGTAGAACGACTTCTTGCACTGCAACCCAGATCGTTCGATTACCAGTACAAATATGGAACATGTCTGCTCTACAGCGCATATAAGAAAACAGATGCGTTCAAATATTTACAATACAGCGTTACTGATCCGAATATCAATGTTGCGGCTTATTTCTTTCTTGGAAAAGCATACCATTTAACTTACCAGTTCAACGAAGCAGTCAAGAGCTACAATCTCTACAAATCGAAAGCAGGAAATAACATTAATCCGAAATTTGAGGTCGACAGGCAAATCCAGATGTGTAATGACGGAAAAAAACTGCTCTCGGGAATTACAGAAATTGTTGTTCTTGAAAAACGGGAGTATTCTGCAGCTGAATTTTTCCGCATTTATGATTTACGGAATATCGGAGGCGAGATCCTGGTTGCGGCTAACTTTCAGTCGAAAATTGATAAGAAGAAGAATTATGTTCCATTAATTCACTTCCCACCAAATTCTTCCATTGTTTATTACGCTTCGTATGGTGATTCCGACAAAGGACAAAAAGATATTTATTGCGCTAAACGACTTCCGGATAAAACCTGGGGAGCTCCGCAATTAGTGAACGGTGGCGTGAATACCACTTCCGATGAAGATTTTCCGTACATGCATCCGAACGGACAATATTTGTATTTCAGTTCGAAAGGACATAATTCAATGGGTGGCTATGATATTTTCCGGGCAAAGATCAATACCACAAACGGTTCATTCGGTGAAGTCGAGAATGTAGATTTTGCGATCTCTTCCGCTGATAACGATTTGTTCTATGTGGTAGATTCCCTGGATCAAAACGCCTGCTTCGCTTCTTCGCGACAAAGTAATAACGGGAAAATGTATGTCTACAAGGTGAAAGTGAATCGCTTACCTATGCAGCTTGCCGTTATAAAAGGTGATTTTGCATCTGCGATTAACCCGGAAAATAAAAAAATTACGATTAATGTCAGGGATGGAAAAACCAATGAATTAATCGGAACATTTGTGAGCGATTCAAAAGGGAAATACCTCATTACTTTGCCAAAAGGCGGAAGTTACACCTATGAAATGAAGGTGGAAGGAAGTTCCAAAATTCACAAATACCAGATGAATGTTCCTTACACCAAGGAATTCAAACCGCTCAAGCAGCGTATTGATCAGGAAATGCTGGAGAACAGTGAGATTGTAAAAGTTACGGATCAATTTAATGAGAATTTCGATGACCCGTCATCCATACTTGCAGAAGTCATTCAGCAAAAGGCAGAATTGAATGTTAATTTCCAGAATTTCACAGAAGAGCAGTTAAGTGGTTCAACCAATTCTGCTGTTTTGGCTACTTTAGGAGTTGACGGTGCAAGCCCGCAGGAAAAATCTGAAAAGATCTCTGAAATTGCCGGAATTCAGGACGAAAAAGCCAAAGCAGCAGTGAAAATGGCTGATGGTGCGAAAGTAAAAGCATTGAAAGCCCTGAATGAAGCAGATAAAAAACAGCTCGAAGCAAAAGGATTAGTGGCTAAATCTGCCACCGGAACAGATGAAGAGAAATATAAACTACTGAAAGAAGCCCAGGCATTGATGAATCAGGCTGATGAACTGAAGAACGAAGCTGCCACATTCATGAAATTCTCTGATTCTATTGCACCGAAAGTTGCGCAGGAAGAGCAGAAAGCAAAAGATCTTAAGATTCTCTCAGAAGCAGTTTCACTTGCGGCTCAGAATAACGATGATTCTAAAATCAAGACAATTGTTGACGAAAAGAGCGAAACTATAAAATATGTTTTGGAATCAGACAAATCAACTGTGCTTCAGCCTTTTATTGAGAAAAGGAAAAGTGTTGTTCAAAAGGAAAATAAGGCCGAAACAGATTTGACTTCCTTTAAAAGCACTGAAAAATCTATTGCTAAGGAAATTGAAATCCTGAAAACGGAGCTGGCAGAAGCGAAGACAAAAGACAAACCTGCAATTGAATCGAAGATCAGTTCGAAAGAGAATGAACTGAAAATGGTTCAGGAAGAAATTGCAATTCAATCGAAGAAATTAGACGATCTGAAAACGCAGGAAAAAGTAATCGATGCGCAATTGACATTCCTGCAGGAAGTAAACAATACTACGTTCCAGAATGCACCAACGGCAGAAGCGGTTCGTCAACGACAAACAGAAGTAGATTCAAAAAATTCGAATACGCTGAGTGATTACATTGATCAGCAGGTTGGTGTTTTGGAGAAAAAAGAACAGATTGCTGCGTACGCTGGTGATCCGGGTTTGGTTGAAGCAACTGCCGCTTCCGACAAAGATTGGAAGGAATACCAGGAACAGTTAACTCAGTCTAAAGAGGAAGAAAAATCCCTGGATGAAGCAACGAATTTGACAGCTATTGAAAAAGCGCAAATGAAGGTCGACAATGACAAGAAGACATTGGTTCAACTGGAGGAAACAAAAAAATCTGTTACAATAGCCTTAGGGAAAGATCCAACAAGTACATCGTTAAAAGAACGGTTGGAAGAACTGGAAAATACCGAAAAAACCATTGAAGAACATATTGTTGGTCAGCAGCGAATTATAGAAAACACTCCGGAAACAGTTGCGGAAACGTTTACTGCCGAGAAAGAACTGAAAACGATTTATCCTTCATACGAAACGGAGAAAAAGGCTATCAAAGAAAATTCTCCGCTGGAGCAATTGAAAGCTTTGAATGCACTGGATCAGAAACTGATAACAAATACAGAAACTGAAATAGCTAAGATAGATCAGCAATTGGAGACGAATCCAACTTCGAAAAATCTGGCTGAACGTAAAAAAGCGTTGGAAACACTGAAAGCTCAGACTGAGAACAATGTTTCTTCGCGCCAGAAATCAATTGATACAATGGAATCGGCAACGGTTGCTGAAACACCAACAGCCGAATCGGTTCTGAAACAAATCGATCCTGATTATACTGCAAAACAGGCGGCTGTTTCTTCACCGGATAAACGTACAGAACTGGAAGCAAGAAATGAAATTGATCAGGAATTGTTGTTCTCCATCAACGCTGAAAAGCAACAGCTGGCTGATCAATTAACTGCTGATCCTCAGAATACAGGATTGAAATCTCGTAAATCTGCTCTTGAATCGTTGGAAACAAGAACGAAATTCGAAATTGCCAAACGTACATCTGAGATCAATACACTTCCTGTTGCTGTAACTAATGTAGAAACAACCACTCCGGAAGAACAACTGGTAAATCTGGATCCGGATTACAACCGGAAATTGGCCAGAATCGACAAAACAGATCGTGAGAAAGAATTGAAATCGCTGATCGTCTTAAATGAAACGCTTGTTACAAGTATCAAAGATGAATTGGGACAAGTCAATGAATTATTGCTGAGTCAACCGGAAAACAAATCGAATCTGAATAAGAAAGAAGCGCTTGAAACGTTGTTGGCTAGTAAAGAAGAATCGGTTTCTGCTGATAAAGAAGAATTAAAAGGCTTCGATGTTCCGGAAACAAATCCAACAAACGACATTGCAAAAACATTGGTTCCGAATTACGAATCTAACCTGGCGGCGATTGAAAGCTCGGGTAAATCAGAAGAAGAGAAGGCCGTTGCGAAGGTAAAAGAAGAACAGGCTTTGTTGGATGCAGTGAACACGAAGATCAAAGAAAACGAGAAATTGCTGGCTAAAGATCCTGCGAAAACGGAATTAATCGACCAAAACAACGAACTGAAAACATTCCAGGCCATTCAGGAAGCGAAGGTCGAGGAAGAACGTGATTTATTGGTGGCAATGGAACGAGCAAAAATTGAACCGTTGGCGTTGCAGAAAAGCGTTGCTCCGAAATTCATTGTTCCAACTCCCGATGAGTTGAAAACTCAAAATGCCGTTGATCAAAAAGAAATGCAGACGGAAGAACAACAGCTTCGCGATCAGTTAGTTGAAAAATTACAGAAGAACGAAAAAGCACTTGCAAAAGAGTTCGACCCGAAACTGGTTGCTGAGAATCGTGCAATTAACACCTTAATTGAGCAAAGTACTGAACGCGAAAAACAAATTGGTCAAATTGGAATTCCTGAACCTTCCCCAATTGAATTATTGCTCGCCAATAGTTCGCCGTACGATAGAGAATCTTTGGAAGAAACACCAACTGAGTTAGATCAGTTAAACGATTATAGAGCGCATTTAGAAGAAATGCAAACACGAATAATGGCAGATGCCGATTCTCCAAAGTTTAACGCCGCCGAAAGAAATTCGAAACGTGCACAGGCGGTTGTTATTCAACAGCGATTAACGGAATTGAATACGATTGAAAAATCGTTGAAAAGCAGCGTGCTTGCTGATACTACAACTAATACGAACCCGAGAGAAGTTATTACAGCAGCTAATCCGGCGAATAAAGAAATTGCTGCTTTGGAAAATCGGGTGGATGCAATTGAGAAAAAACTTCAAACTGCTACTCCGGCCGAAACAAAACAGCTGAACAAAGAATTGAAAGCAGTTCAGGCCGAGAAGGCGGTGTTGAAAGATTCCGTTCAAACTGCTGAAATTGCTTCGTTACAGGAAACTAGAAAAGCATTGACAAATGAATTGCCAAATTCGGAAGCAGCAACTGTGGTAAAAGAAATAACTTCCGAAACGAATCCGAAAGCTTCTAAGGACGAACAAATCATTTCCGGACAAAAAGATCTGGCCCTGGTTGAAGCGGTGAAAACGAGCACTGCCGCGAGTAAGATCTTTGAAGAAAGTGGAGTAGTGGCTGCTTCACCGGAGGAATTAGCAAGAGCTAAACGTCAGATATTGATTGAAGTAGGTGATTTGGAACGCGAAATTTCTGCTTTGAAAAAGACTTCATCAGATCCTCCACGAATTTCTGATTTGGAAAAACACCGCAATGTTCTAAATAATGAGATTGCACGAATTGAAGCAATGGAAAAAGCTTCGGCACCGAAAGAAATCACAAATCCGTTGCTGGCAGAAGGTTTGAAAACGGCAGTTACTCCTGAAAAAGAAATGGAGATTCGTTCCAACCCTGATTACCAGGAAGCGTTGATCGTTCAGCAGGAATTGGCTCAGGTTCAGTCGCAGCGAAGAGGAATCGAGAAAGAAACGGCTGCTGTTCGTCAGAAATTCAACACGCCGGAAGCTGATCAGAAGCAATTGGTTGAAGAATTGAAAGCGTTAGAAGCCCAGGAAAAATCATTGAAATCAGAAGAAACGGCTTTAGAGAATAAATTAAAAGGAATTACTGCTTCCAAAGGAACAGATGCTGATGCGTGGCTAAATGTTGCTTCACGCGAGATGCCGTATGTGAAAATGCAGCCTGCCAATGAAGAGTTGGCTCCTTTTGTGGCAGATGGATTCAGGATCAATCAGCCGAACGAAAATGTGAAACCGGTATTGAATAAAGATTTGCCGATTGGAGTAAAAATGCCGTCAGGATTGGTTTACCGGGTTCAGGTAGGAGCATTCGCCAAACCTGTTCCGGAAGAATTGTTTAAGGAATTTACTCCTGTAACCGGTGAGAAACTAAACAATGGAATTACGCGTTACATGGCCGGATTCTTTGGTGATCGTCAGAAAGTACTGGATGCTCAGAAACAAATTCGCACATTGGGTTATAACGATGCATTCGTTGTTGCATACTGTGATGGAGAACGAATTACACTTGCTGAAGCACGAAGACTGGAAGATGCCGGATTGTGTGTGCCGAAAGAACAAAACGAAATTACGATAGAGGTAACTCAAAACGTGATCGCACAATTGCCGCAGGACAGCCTGAAGCCACAGGTAAAAGAAATTAAGCCGGGCGATTACAACAAAGCCGACGGAGCCGCAGAAGCAATGGCGGTGGAAGAACGATTGGGATTATTCTTTACTGTTCAGGTTGGTGTTTACAATAAGCCGGTTCCATCGAGCCAGATTAAGGATATCAAGCCGTTAATCACAAAACGATTGGAAAACGGACAAATTCGTTATTCCAGTGGTGTTTTCCATTCCATAGGAAGTGCTGTTCCGAAGAAGAAGGAAGCTATCAGCCTGGGAATTTCGGATGCTTTTATTACAGCATATTACAAAGGTGAGCGTATTCCGCTGGAAGAAGCAAAACGCATTCTGGCAGAGCAGGGGGCAGCCGTTTTGGAACCGTTGGAAACAGCACCGGTTTCTCCGCAGAAAGTCAATCAGCTTGTCGACGAAGCAATCATAAAAGAACGCACCGAAGTTGCGAATGCGAAACAGGGAAAAGCAGAGCTGATTTCAGTTGAAACCTACAAAACCTACCCGGAAAAAGAAATTCAGGCATTGAATACCGTTGGCACCTTCTATTACGACAGTGTATCCGGAAGAATAAAATCAATTACTTATAGTTCTTCAGCGGCATTTCCGTCAATGGAGAATGCGGGAGTTTCATTTGACACCTTGCATGTTGGTAAAATAGAGCATGCTATTCAGGATCAGGGAGAATTGATTGATATTCCGATGGAAGGAGAAGTAGATGCGGCATTGGCAAACTACCTGCTTCGTGGAAATATTCCGTTCGAAACAATTGAGGAGCCCGAAACAAAAGTGAAGAAAATCCGGATCTTTGCTTCCAAAACATCAAATTTCACCGTAATTTTGAACCAATTGACGTTACTTGGTGTAACATACGTTGCAAGAAACGCATTTGATGATGGAGAATAAAGTGAAAAATAGCATAGAAACTCAAGAGAATATCCTTACCCTTGAAAAGGAACAAGTAGTTGAAGCCAAGAATTTGGTTGTCTTCAATGATGAATTTAATACATTCGATCACGTAATAGAATCTTTAATCAAAGTTTGTAAGCACGAGGTAGAGCAAGCAGAGCAATGTACCTGGATTATCCACTTCAACGGCAAATGCCAGGTGAAAGTGGGCGAATACACGAAGTTGGAGCCTATGTGTACTGCATTGCTAGAGAGAGGAATAACAGCAGAGATTCAGTAAATATTAAAAAATGGGAAAAGATTGCTTGTGAAAAAGAAAAAAGCAGCTATCTTTGTCCCCGCAAACGGTCATAGATCGAAAGCAAAAAAGGCTTCGTAGCTCAACTGAATAGAGCACTACATTACGGCTGTAGAGGTTTCAGGTTTGAATCCTGACGAGGTCACTCTAACGGGGAAAGCATCAGAAATGATACTTTCCCCGTTTTTCTTTCCCCTCATTTCGCCCGTTAATACTGGGATTGGAGAGAATAAGCTGTGTATTCTTGTGGTTAGAACTTTATCTGTTTTTCGATCATATAGAATTCCGTGAGGGAATAGCAAATTTTGAAAAATCATTCGATCACCGATTGAAGCAGTTTCCCAATATTCTAAAGGGTTTTTGCAATATTCCACTACTATATTCAAGCATTTTTTGAGGTTAGAACTCGCTTGATCAATTATTGCGAGTTTCTTTTGAATTTCGTTGATCTCTTTTTCCGATTTCAATTTGAATCGGTCATACATTGGTCGATCAATTACTCCAGTTATCAATTTGTCTTCTGCTGATTCTAAGTTCTTTTTGATCTCTGAAATCTTTGCTTTGTAGATTGCTACATTTTCGTTCACTTCATCAATCACAGCTTGATAACTTTCCGTAACTCCAATTTTGATGAGTTCTGTTTCCTCGTCCGCTACTTGAAACGCTGAAATGATGTTTTTAAACGTTGCGTGAAGCTGTTTTGCACTTTTATTGGTGTTGCATCCTTTCGTTCTGCATTTGTAATACCACAAGTTCTTTTTACGCACGATATACCCTGTCATTGGTTGATCGCATTCAGAACAACGAGCGAAACGCTTCAATGGTAGATTATCATCCTCTTGTTTGTGGGAAACGGGATGAAAGCGATTGTCCGCAATGATGTTGTTCACTTTCAGAAAAACTTCCCGTGAAACCATGGGTTCGTGTTTCCCTTCGATCACTTTGTTTGGTGTGAGTTTCGAAACAATGATTCCACAATAGTATGGGTTCGCAAAAATTTCGGTCAATCTACGTTCGTCAATCTTCAAACCGAGTTCTTTTAATCGTTGAGCGATCTCAGAGTTCCGCATTTGCTTTTCTGCTTTCCAAATGAATGCTTTGCTTAAGAGTTTTCCTTCTTCACTCAATACAATTTGTTGATTTACTGCTTTTCCTTTGTTCAGATTCACATAACCCCGCGGAATGGAATATGGAGTATAACCCTTTTCTACGAGTTCACGCATTCCGCTGATTGTTTTGTCCTTTCTCATTTGGTTATCCAAATGACCGAACAACAACATAATATTCCGTTGGAACTCTCCTGTGATTGTACTTGGATCAATTCCCTGCGATACGGAAAGTGTGGTTACTTTGTATTGTTTCTGTAAATCCTGTGCAATCTTCATTCCGTCCGCTCCTGTGCGTGAAAAGCGTTCATAGCTGTAAACAAGAATGTAATTCACCCGCTTGTTTCGTTTTACGAACGTGAGCATTCGGTTAAACTCTTTTCGATCATCCGTTTTTGCGGATTCATGCGTTCCACCAAAGTATTCAACTACGCTATAT